>JAEZXP010000084.1 GCA_023419655.1 Bacillota bacterium
TTGATTATAAAGATGTTAATAAATTAAAGAGATATGTATCAGAGAGAGGTAAGATTCTTCCCAGAAGAATTACCGGTAACTGCGCAAAGCATCAGAGAGCTTTAACAGTTGCAGTTAAGCGCTCAAGGCATATCGCATTAATGCCTTACACAGTAGATTAAGCATTGTATTTTAAACCGCTATATCATTCTTGGTATAGCGGTTTTTTAATACAATTTTTTAAAAATTACCCCTTGACAATATTATATTCGTGCGATAGTATATCAGTAATGATTTCTGTTATCATTTAAGACTAAAATAAAATATATATTATATCAGGAGGTACGAATTATGTCATTAGTTGGAACAGTTGTAAAACCTTTTAAGGCAGATGCCTATCACAATGGAAAATTCATTCAGGTTTCGGATGAGGATTTTAAAGGAAGATGGAGCGTAGTCTGCTTCTATCCCGCAGATTTTACCTTTGTATGTCCTACTGAATTGGAAGATTTACAGAATAACTATGAAGCTCTTAAAAAATTAGGTGTGGAAGTTTATTCTGTTTCTACCGATACACATTTTACACACAAGGCATGGCATGACCACTCAGAAGCAATTGGTAAGATTACCTATGTTATGATAGGCGACCCGTCACATGCGATAAGCCGTAACTTTGATGTGCTTATTGAAGAAGCAGGTCAGGCAGACCGCGGAACCTTTATCATCGACCCGGACGGTGTAATTCAGTCCGTAGAGATTAATGCAGGCAATATAGGACGAGATGCCGACATCCTGGTGAATAAGATTAAGGCGGCCCAGTATGTTAGAAACAATCCCAACGAGGTATGTCCTGCAAAGTGGAAAGAAGGAGCGCAAACATTAAAGCCCAGCCTTGACCTTGTAGGCAAGATTTAAGATGCTTTTCATAAAGTATTGGTATGTCGTTTAAGCGGCAGATGGGAGTTAATATGATACTTGATATAGAGATTAAAAACCAGTTAAGTGAATATCTCAAGTTGATGGAAGGCGATATCCGGATTAAGCTAAGTGTGGGAACAGACTCTGTTTCAAAGGATATGACGGCACTGGTGGACGAATTGGCCTCCATGTCACCGCATATTAAGGTAGAGAAGGCAGCGCTTCCCAGAACACCGAGCTTTAGCGTTGACCGCATCAACGGGGATACCGGAATTATCTTTGCAGGTATTCCCCTGGGTCATGAATTTACTTCTCTTGTTCTGGCTATTTTACAGGTCAGCGGAAGAGCACCGAAGGTGGATGGCAAGGTTATCGACAGAGTAAAGCAGATAAAGGGAAGCTATCATTTTGAAACCTATATCAGCTTAAGCTGCCATAACTGCCCGGAGGTCGTTCAGGCGTTAAATGTAATGAGTGTTCTTAATCCGAATGTGACGCATACGATGATTGACGGTGCGGTATTTAAGGATGAGGTCGAGAGCAAGGACATTATGGCGGTACCATCCATTTACCTGAACGGAGAATTCTTTGGAAGCGGCCGGATGGATTTGGAAGAAATCTTAGGCAAGCTGGATTTGGCACCGGATAAATCCGAATACGATAACATGGAGCCTTTTGATGTTCTGGTTATCGGAGGAGGACCGGCAGGAGCCAGCTCGGCTATCTATGCTGCCCGGAAAGGTGTCCGTACCGGAATGATAACCGACAGATTCGGAGGACAGGTAAAGGAGACCCTGGGAATTGAAAACTTTATCAGTGTAAAATATATTGAAGGGCCTAAATTAGCGGCAAGCCTTGAAGAGCATGTCAAAGAATATGATGTAGAGATTCTTTATCCTCAAAGGGCAAAACGGATTGAAAAGAAAGAGCTGATTGAGGTAGAGCTGGAAAACGGTGCGGTCATCAAAAGCAAAACAGTAATTCTGTCTACCGGTGCCCGCTGGAGAAATGTCGGCGTTCCCGGTGAGCAGGAATTTAAGAATAAAGGTGTTGCTTATTGCCCTCACTGTGACGGACCTATCTTTAAAGGAAAATCAGTAGCTGTAATCGGCGGAGGCAATTCCGGTATCGAGGCAGCTATTGACCTTGCAGGAGTGGTAAAGCATGTTACGGTTCTGGAGTTTATGCCGGAGCTAAAGGCGGATTCGGTTCTTCAGGAGCGTCTGTATAGTCTGGCGAATGTAACGGTATTAAAGAATGTCCAGACAAAAGAGATTACCGGAACGGACAAGGTAGATGGTATCACGTATATGGACAGGGCTACCGGCGCAGAAGAACACATTGAATTGCAGGGTGTATTTGTACAGATTGGTTTGGTGCCGAATACGGAATGGTTAGGTGATACAGTGGAAAAGAACCGTTTTGGTGAAATCCTGGTGGATAATCACAATGCAACCAATATAGAAGGCATATTTGCAGCCGGAGATTGTACAACCAATCCTTACAAACAGATTATTATATCAATGGGTTCCGGAGCAAATGCAGCCTTAGGCGCTTTTGACTATCTGATAAGAAATTAGAAGAAGCCTATATGTAGGATGTAAGATAACCGCTGTATAACAGTGAATTGACACTGTGCTATACAGCGGCATTTTATTGGATAAAAATCAGCATCATACATCACGGCTGGTAAGAATTCTTAGTGTATTATAAGTGTATAACTGTTATAATTAGTTGACATAATACATTTTATAATAAAGGATGTTTTGCCAGATGAGAATATATAAAGAAACGATACAGGCTGTTACAGCCAGTGGAAAGATAGAATATCAATGCCACCTTCTGCATACCGGTATAACGGATATACGAAAGTATGAGACAGAGGATTATTGTACTGCTTTGTGCAAGCGGGGTTGTGCGAATTATGAGAACAAATGGAGCTGCCCGCCCTATGCCCCCTCTTATTATGAGTTTGCAAAGGATTATAAAACTATAATCCCATGTTTATTAACAGTGGATATGGGGCAATTTGATTATATAAATAGTGATTATTTTAAAACCAGAGCGGCTAAAAGTATCTTAAAGAGCCGAATAGACCGGGTGCTAAGAAGCTTAATTGATAAAGGGGTATATTATATCGCCAGCGGAAGCTGCAGATTATGCAAAAACTGCAAATGCAAGCTGCAGGAAGCATGTATTCATCCGGATATCATGGGCTATAGCTTTGAGGCTTTAGGAATTGATGTGGCAGGGATGGTGAATGATTTGTTCGGGATACCCTTGCCGAAGTATAAAAAGGATGCTTTGCCCAGGTATACCGGTGTGGTAGCCGGACTGGTGTGCAAAGAGGATTATGATATGGATAGAATAATATCTGCGTTGAATAATCTGAAATGATACGGCTTTTGTTCAACAGATTATTAAGATATCATTAGAATGTAATAGAAAGGTTTTACAAATCCAAGGTTTTGTGATATATATTATTATGATGCAGAAGATAGCAGATGAGGTGTAAGAATGAACAATCCCGGACGGAAAAGACAATTTAATAAATCAATCCTGTTTCCTGTTATCGGAATAGGGCTTCTGCTTGCTATGATTGGTGTGGTTGTCAGTGGATTCTGGTACCAGAGGCAGTGCAGTATTATTTATGATGAAGTAAATGCCAGCGTAGTAAAAAGCGGTATGAAGATATATGCCGAGTATGACGGGCAGAAAGTTGAAATCTCACGGCCGAATATAAACTATGTAATAAATGCAATTACGGACCGCTTGGTTTCCTTCACCTCCGAGGATAAAACCCCTGAAGAGGAGCCTGTAATTTTAGCGTTTGGAGAGGAGCTTCTTATGGAAATCTATCCTGCCGAGGGCTATAATGTATTTGTGAAACATATAGCGGATGATAAAACAAAGCATTATATAATAAAAGGTACCTGTAATTTTAATAATTTAAAAAAGATGGTAAGTCTGGACCAATGGAGCTATCCGAACATCTTGGTAGAGAATAAATAATATATAAAAAGCTGAATAGAAAAATTAAAAGAAAGCATGATGTTTATATAACAATAAAGGTTGCTGTCACAATGGAGAAGGCATTGATTGGCAGGAACCTTTTCTTAGCATAGCGGAGCCGCTCACAGGAATCAGGCCGTGAATTTTAATAAAGAACTTTAAAACAGAGGTAAAAGATGTTATAATCGTTTAAAGGAAGGGATACTGCGATGGTATTAAAAAACAAACTAGGTATAACGGATGCTTCTGAACTAGCACGGATTGAAGAAAAAATCAGCAAAGCGAAAGCTCTTGAATTGTTTGAGGGAGGATTGTTAGATACCTTTGAGGTTGGAACCTTTAAGGGGCTGTCAGATATCCATAAGTGTCTTTTTGATGAAATCTATGACTTTGCGGGCAAAATACGGGATGTAAATATAGCGAAAGGGAATTTTCGTTTTGCGCCTGTGATGTATTTGCGTGAGGCAATCCGCAATATTGACAAAATGTCTCAGGCAACATTTGATGAAATTATTGAAAAGTATATAGAGATGAATGTAGCACATCCGTTTCGTGAGGGTAATGGCCGCAGTACAAGAATATGGCTTGATGTAATTTTAAAGAAAGAGATGAAACAAGTTGTTGATTGGAGCAGAGTAGATAAAGGGGACTATCTTCTGGCGATGGAGAGAAGTCCCATAAAAGATATCGAAATAAAAGTATTACTTAAAAATGCGTTGACAGATAAGATTGATGATAGAGATGTCTACATGAAAGGCATTGATGCAAGCTACCATTATGAAGGATATAATGTCTATAAGGCGGAAAGCCTTGCGAAAGAGAAGCGGGAAAAAGGAGTATAGATTGAAGAATCAGGAATTTTCATGCAAAAAGTTTGCAGGTAAGTGTGAAGTAAATTCGCACACAAGAAAGGCATGGTTAATAGAATGGGGAGAAAATTAAGATTGAACAGTGCTTTAAAGGTTTATCTTTTATGGCCGGTTTACCTAACTGTACTCTTGCTATTTATGAACCTTAGTATATACGTCATAAACAAACAGGCCGGATATGTTATGTCAGGCTTTGTTCTTGTATATTTTTTGATTGCTGCAACGGTATTTTATTTTAAGAGGAACCAGATTACGACGCAGCTGGTTCGATATGCCATGGATTTTGCCCAGGTACAGAAGCGCCTGCTGAAAGAAATGGCGATTCCCTATGCCCTTCTTGATGTGGACGGAAGATTGCAGTGGGGCAACAATGAGTTTATGGATTTGCTTCAAGGCAGAAAAGTACTGGGGCGTTCCATATCATCCATACTTCCCGGAATTACGCAGGAGAGTATCCCCAAGGCAGAGGCTGATGAAATCACCCATATCTCTCTGAACGGCAGAAGCTATAAGGTTGTGGCCCGTAAGGTCATCTCTCCGAATTTTGACGAGGATGCCAACTGGAGCTTTTATGAATCGGAAAATGTATGGGAGACGAATAACGCTCTTATTGCAATGTTTTTGTTTGATGAGACGGATATTATCGTGCTGCAGAAAGAAAACAAAGAGCAGAAGATGATAATAGGTTTGTTATATATCGATAATTATGATGAGGCCTTAGACAGCATTGATGAGGTAAGGCGCTCCCTGCTTACGGCGCTGGTTGACCGTAAGATTAACAAGTACATGCAGGGTATCGATGCGGTTATTAAGAAGCTGGAAAAGGATAAATTCATCTTTGTATTCCAACACAGATACCTGTCTGTTTTGCAAAGTACGAAGTTCTCGATTCTGGAAGAGGTCAGAAACGTTAACATCGGAAATGAGATGGCAGTAACCGTCAGTATCGGTCTTGGTGTAAACGCCGACAGCTATATAACAGGATATGAATATGCCCGTGCGGCAATCGACCTTGCCTTGGGAAGAGGAGGAGACCAGGCGGTTGTAAAAGACCGGGATAAGATTTCCTACTATGGAGGTAAGAGTATCCAGATTGAGAAAAGTACCCGGGTAAAGGCCAGGGTAAAGGCTCATGCATTCCGTGAATTTGTCGAAGGCAAGGATAAAATCGTTGTAATGGGACACCAGATTGGGGATGTGGATTCCTTTGGAGCAGCGATTGGTGTCTATCGGATAGGAAAGACATTTAACAAGAAGGTTCATATTGTACTCAATGAAATCACCTCGTCGCTTCGCCCGATGGTTAACCGCTTTGTGGGCAATACGGATTATGAGGAGGACCTTTTCATCGTAAATGAGCAGGCGAAGGATATTGTTGACCCGAATACCCTGCTGGTAATTGTGGATGTTAACCGTCCCAGCTTATTGGAATGTGAAGAGCTGCTTGGTTATGCCAGAACGATTATTATATTCGACCATCACAGGCAGACCAATGAGGCGATTGACAATGCCGCACTATCCTACATTGAGCCTTATGCCTCTTCAACCTGTGAGATGATTGCAGAGATACTGCAATATATAGGAGGCAATCTGAAATTAAGGCCGGTGGAGGCGGATGCCCTGTATGCCGGTATCATGATTGATACGAATAATTTCCTGACAAAGTCAGGTGTCAGAACCTTTGAGGCAGCAGCCTATTTAAGAAGAAACGGAGCCGATGTAACAAGACTTCGCAAATTCTTTAGAAGTGATTTTTCTGAATTTAAAACCAAGGCAGATGCGATCAGCAGCACAGAGGTATATCTTAATTATTTTGCAATAGCAGTATGTGCCAGTGAGAATGTGGGCAGCCCTACGGTGCTTGGTGCCCAGGTAGCCAATGAGCTTCTGAATATTGCGGACATGAAGGCGTCCTTTGTCCTCACGGAATTCAATAACAAGATATATATTAGTGCAAGGTCCATTGATGAAGTGAATGTGCAGCTGGTTATGGAAAAACTGGGCGGCGGCGGTCATCTTAGTGTGGCAGGCAGCCAATTAGAGGGTTGTACCATAGAGGAAGCAATCGTTAAGATTAAGAAAATCCTTGATACGATGGTAAAAGAAGGAGATATTTAATCAATTTTTGAAAGGAGTTCATGATGGAAGTAATATTAATGCAAGATGTTAAAAGTCTGGGTAAGAAGGGTGAGATTGTAAAGGTAAGTGACGGTTATGCAAGGAACTTTATCCTGCCAAAGAAGCTTGGTGTAGAGGCAACAAAGCAGAATCTATATGATTTAAAGCTGCAAAAGGATGCTGAGGACAGAAGGCAGCAGGAAATTCTGGAAGAGGCCAGGCAATTAGCAAAAAAACTTGAGACGTTGACCGTTAAGATG
>JAEZXP010000095.1 GCA_023419655.1 Bacillota bacterium
CCAACCGGGTCCTGTGTAACAGAAGCAAGATAATTAGCACCTTCATCAACTAACTGAATCTCTTCATCCTCACCATCAAAGCCAAACACAATAACTTCCTTCTTATTCGCACCTTCACATGCATCGTAAGCGCCTAAAGCATCCTGTGCACTGGTTCCGAAGATAATATCAATATTATCATAGGCAGTCAGAGCATCTTCTGTAACTGTCATCGCCTTTTCTCTTTCACCCGCATCATATTCATGCAATACAGTAAGGTCAATTCCGTTCTCTTTTAATCCGTCACGGAAGCCGTAAGCACGTCTCATCGGCATCTCAGCAGTCTTGTATACCAACACAAGATTAAGCTTTGTTATACCCTGACTTTTAAAGCGTTCAGCAGCCCAGGTTCCTCCAACCTTACCTGCGTTATAATTATCCGTACCTGTTGTAAACGTAATTGCATTCTTGGAAACATCGGGAATATCCATATTGTCCATTAAGAATACAGGGATTCCTGCAGCTTCAGCCTGTGCGAAGATATCTGCCATCGCATCAATCCACCATGTTGCCATCAGTAACACATCAATATCCTGGTTAATTAAGTCCTGGCAGCCATTCATCTGCGTACCTGCGTCAAGATTTCCGTCAACAAAGGATACTTCCCAGCCTCTCGTTTCAGCTTCTTCAACAATGGTATCATACATACGAACGTAAAAAGGAAAGTTAAGGGAAGGAAGGGAAAAACCTATTTTGAGTTTTTTTGAAGTATCTTCATCGTCCTTCTTATCCGGGTCCTCTGTACCGTTCGAATCATTGCCAGGAGATTTTGGTTCGTCCTTTACTGCACAAGCCCCCAAAGCCAGTACAATCACTAAAACTAATAATGAAGCTATTAATTTTTTAGTTAATTTCATTTTGTTTCCTCCTCGTTTTTTGTTTGATTTATTTCTTTGCCTTATGGCAATAGAAATCTTTTAGATTAAAAATTTACTCCTCCTACCAAAAGGATGTTGGCATATGCTGATGTTTCACCCGTTCTTATTACGCACTTCGCCTTTTCTACAAGTTTTTTGAACTCTTCGTGTGATACCTTATGTACCGGCAGTCCTTTCAATGTATCCGCGACATCATTCATCAGCTTCGGATTCACATTGTCGATTTCAGAAGCCATGATATAAGATTCTACGACAAGTTCGTTGTTTACAGCCTTCAGCAGCTCCATAAAGCGGGGAATACCTGCGGTAATCGAGACATCGATTGTTTTAACATCTTTTGGTATTGGTAATCCGCAATCTGCAATGCACAAATACTCTGTGTGACCCAGGGATGCAATCTCAGATAGAATATTCGGATTAAGAAGTCTATCCTTTTTCATTGTGTGTCCTCCTCAAGTTTATTCAAATACCATTATTTAGGTAATCGTTTAACTATAAAACTATATTTTTGCCTAAAATATATCTGCTACCTATATAATAATATTTACTTTTTCATCGGGATAAACGTTTTCTTAAATACAATTTCTTTAACATTCAATAAACCTTTTGTCTATTTTTTTATCGCATACCCATCCGGGATAGTATTTTAAGAAAACGTTTAACTAAAATTAAAAACTTTTAAACCGTTTCTCGCTCTATGTACTTATGGTCAAAAATCCGTGTACTCATGGGCGAACTATCGATTATAAAATCAATCAGCATATTTGCTGCGGCTTTTCCCATTTCGTATGTAGGCTGTTCCATCGTACTGAGCTTTGGATTCGTATAATTTGCAAAATATATATTATCTAATCCGATTACCTTTATTTTTTCAGGTACTTTAACTTTCATTTCATTTAATGCATCCAATACGCCAATCGCTATTAAATCATTTCCGCAGACAACGCCATCTACGTTTACTTCGGATTGCAGTATCTTCTTTATTCCTTCGTACCCGGTAGTTATATCAAATCCGCCAAGGTATTCTCTGAGCTTGTCATGCTTTAAGCCTAATTCTTTTAATGCATCGATAAATCCATAATATCGGTTGTTTTTGTTATCCCATTTCTTAGATATTATGGCTATGTTCCTGCAACCGGCCTCTGCAAGCTTTTTCGTACTGCAATATATCGTCCTTTTTACATCTACATATACCCTGCCGTAATTTTCAGGAATATCATCTTCTATAACCCGGTCCACAATTACTACAGGAATATTCGCTCCAACTCTATTCTCATCTTCATTTTCTCTGATGTTTTCTAAAACACGGCTAAATATAATACCATCTACCATCTTTGATTTGAGCAGATTAATACTTCTGTTTTCATTTTCCAGGGTATCATCCGTATCACAGAAAATCACACTGAAATCCCTGGTTATTGCCGCATCTTCTATTCCTCTTGCAATTTCCGAATAATATGGGTTTGCTATATCCGGTAAAATAAATCCAAGCGTATTTGTTATCTTCGTCTTTAATCCTCTGGCTACTGAATTAGGAACATAATTATTTTCCTCAATTACTTTTTTTACTCTTATAATCGTATTATCGCTGATATGATTATCCAGTCCATTGATTATCTTAGAAACTGTAGCAATCGAAACATTGGCCTGTTTTGCAATTTCCTTAATGGTAACCAATATTTTTCTCCCTCCCGTAATACTTGATTTTAGTTTAGCATATGTCATACTTTAGCACAATGTACACCAAGTCTCAATATTTTGTCATACCTTTATACGATATATACAGTTTTTCGTGCTTATTATGGTAATACTTCCTTATTTATGTAATTTTTCATATTCAATTAAACGTTTTATTATTAAAAGTACATAACGATTGCTCGCTTTATGTATGCAAATTATGGTTTTAGTAGAAATACAGCCTTATCTATTGTATAATTAACATAGAATATTTGTCGGAGGTTGTAATAATTATGTCAATATGCTGTTATGATCTATTAACCTTAAGCTGCTTTCAAACCATAAAACTAATTTCAGGGGAAAAGGGATTATACCGCCAGGTTACATGGCCATATATCTGTACAGATTCTATCGTCTCTCAGTGGGTTCACGGAGGGGAATTAATCTTTATTACGGGAGCCGGCTTTGAGGCTACTGATGACAATCTGATAAGTATTATGAACGAATGTATCACTAAATCCTTGGCCGGACTGGTTCTGGTATCCGGCGATAAACAATTCAGAGATGTTTCAGAAAGATTGATTCAATATTCCGAAGAAAATAGCCTTCCTATTTTTTTGATGAATATGGATACAAAGATTGTGGACGTTACGCAAGAAATTTCAGAATTAATATTAAAACGAAGGGAGCAGTTCAAGCAGTCCCAGCTTCTTCTCGATAGACTTTTATTTTCGAATGAGGATAATACGAATTTCAATGAATTTTATGATTTATTTAATATCTCTGACAAGCCTTACCGATTTATTTCAATATTTAATATGGCATCGATTAAAGATAACACCGATATCTCCAGTCACATAAAAAATGATTTAATGAATTATCTCTATCATCAATGTAACAATAAGTCAAAATCTTTAATTACATTAGAGTCATCCAACAATATCATTTGCCTGGCATCGGCAGAGCATATTCAACTGATTGATGATTTAAAACAATCCATTCATAATGTATTCCAAAAAATAAGTCTGCGGTATAACGATTCCATAAGGATGTATCTTGGATGCGGGCGCGTATATCCGGATGGTTCAAAAAGCAATATCCGTCTTAGTTTTCAGGAAGCTCAAAGGGCCATTACCCTTCTGAAGAAAAAATTATTTAATGGTAATCTTCTCTTTTATGAGGACATTGGTATCTATAAGCTTTTATATGAAATTAAAAATATTGACGAATTGAAGTCATTCTACGAAAGCAATCTGGGCTTGCTGATTAAAAGTGATATTAAAAGCTCCGGTAATTTAGTCGATACACTTCGCTGCTACCTGAAAAACAACTGCAGCCTGGTTAATACTGCACAGGATTTGTATATTCACCGCAATACGCTTATCTATCGTCTGAACACCATTAAAGAGATATTACAAAAGGACCTGAATGATTCAAGCGTAAGGTTTGAATTACATATGAGCCTTCTCGCCTATGATTTTCAATAAGGTAAACGATTTCCTTGATTTTACCATTCTAAAAGGGGCTGGTGCAAAATAGCACCAGCCCCTTTTCATAAAATTTATTGAGGCACTTCCGTAAGCTTTGCTTTTTTCAATGCATATATGATTGCAGGGATAACGATAAGCTGTATAGCGATTCCAGGTAAAGCATTCACGAATGCGCTTGTAAGGAATACTGACAGTCCATAAGGGTTTCCTTTCAGACCAAAGAGTATGGTATTGGCAATACCCAATACAATTCTTCCACCAAGCATTCCTCCGATTAAAGATATGTATATCTTACCTTTTGTTAATTTATACAAAACCGCAGTAATGCAGCCATACGCTCCCAATTCAAACATCATCGCAATTCCAACCGGATAAAGCATCGGCCTTCCTGTCAGTGCGAAGTTAAGCAGGGGCAAGATAAATCCGCAAAAGGTTGCATAAGGTATTCCGCATAGGAATCCGGCCAACAATACCGGAATATGCATGGGTAATAAAATAGCTCCCAGGTTAACGCCCGGTACCTTATTCACCATCGGCAGCAGCAGTCCCAGTGCAATGCAGATGGCTGTGTAAACTAGCTTTGTAATCTGTGTTTTCTTCATGTCACAATCTCCTTTATATGATTTTTAGTTGAATTTATCTCCAATAAAAAACACGAAGATAAAAACGTCAATTCCTGACCGTCTTGAATCTTCATGATTCTTATACAAAACCTATACTATTTTAACCGGATTATCTATTGATATACTCTATCGCCATCCGGACACCGGCCTCAATATATGAGTCGGTCGTTGCTTCCTGTTCGATTGGAATAATAATATTACACCGGTTTAACGGAATTAATATCTTACAGGCATGAGAAGAGCTTATCGCTAATGCCATCTTCGGCGTTAATTCGCCCATCATAGAATTAGCAGCAAGAATTGCAACGGAACCAATTATAACGTCTGATTCAGCGGCGTTGCGGACAATTGCATTCTCACCGGTTGCACAGACATCCGCACCGGCCTTCAGCATATTATTGGTTGCAGCGGAATTCGTACCTAAAGCACATATTGTTACCCCCATTTCTTTTGGGATTTGCTTTCTTAGCTTTGCAACAATACTTTTGCCTATACCGCCGCCCTGGCCGTCAACAACCGATATCATAGCGTTATTTTGCAACTTTTACTCTCCTTCCTGATATATTGTTCTATTTTATCATAATCTTAGGATAATACAAGAGTAAAAATAATATTCATTTTATATCAACTAAAAATGAATTCTTTATCCATTCTTCAGGAATCAATGCCGCAAGATTGCGTAAGCCCCTATCTGCTATCTGGAGGTATCTGCATAATAAGGAACAATGATATAGCTTCCTGCCTTTATATTATCGGATGCCAGTCCGTTGCTGACCATTATCTCATCTATATATTCTTTCATATCATCGTATTCCTCTGATATGTATCCGGAAGCAATACTCCACAGCGTGTCTCCCTTCCGTATCTCAACACTGGTTATCTGCTTTGTCCTGTAGCCTTCCCGCTTCGCCGTAACCTTCCTGGTTGTAAAAATAACCGTAAAAACAAGAATAATAAATAACAGCAATAATCCAATCCACCTGATTTTTCTTTTATTGCCTGCCCCTCTCACATGCTTATAATCCAAATCATTCAAATACGAATTGTTCATAAAATCTACCTCCTATATAAAACACCGTAATTTTATATTATCTTTGAAATAAAATATGATTTTATTAAAATACAAACATCTGTTGTGAACGTATGTTTATATAAATTATATCGAACAAACGTATGCTTGTCAACAACTTTTTCGAACATGTATTCCTTTTTGCAAACATTTTTTCGATTTTCAGAACATAAGTTTTGCATTTTATTAAAGGATGTGTTATACTTAACGAAAATAATGGATTTAACAAAACATATTGTAATGTAACCATTTAAAACTTATTGAAATATGAGGAGGCAGATACGAATGGGATATGGCAGAATCAGTACGAAACAAAAAGAAATACTGGAATATCTTAAATCTCAGATTATTAACAAAGGGTACCCGCCGGCAGTTCGTGAAATATGCGAAGCAGTGAAATTAAAATCAACCTCATCCGTTCACTCTCACTTGGAAACACTTGAAAAGAACGGGTATATCCGCCGGGACCCTTCCAAACCCAGGGCAATTGAAATTATTGATGATGAATTCAATCTTAGCCGGCGGGAGCTTGTCAACGTTCCCATCGTAGGAACGATTACAGCGGGACAGCCCATACTGGCCGTAGAGAATATTGAAGGCTACTTCCCCATTCCTGCGGAATTTATGCCGAACAATGAGACGTTTATGCTGAACGTGAAAGGTGAAAGCATGATTAATGCCGGTATTTTGAACGGCGACAAGGTCCTTATCCAGAGACAATCCCACGCTAAGAACGGTGATTATGTGGTTGCCCTTATTGATGATGAAGTTACGGTTAAAACCTTCTACAAGGAGAACGGATATTTTCGCCTGCAGCCTGAAAATGATACGATGGAGCCTATTATCGTTCCCGATTTACAGATTCTCGGAATTGTTATCGGACTATTCCGTATGTTCTTATAGAAAACATTTTATAAAGAATCAAATGGCAGATACTATGAAAACTGTGAACGCCCGGTTCATATTTTTCATAATGTCTGCCATCTTTTTGTTACGGTGCTTTACAATCATGATGCACTCAGGTGTATTATC
>JAEZXP010000118.1 GCA_023419655.1 Bacillota bacterium
CTACTTGTTATCCCCGTATATTGTCCTTATCCTGCAAAATTTATTGCTTTAATGGAAAGGTTACTTGATGTTTCTTATCTAAATTCTAATAAACCACTATTAGGGAAAAAGACAGCGATAGTATATTATTGCTCAACTAAAATATGTGATGAAAGACCGCTTAAAACTTTGTTTCAAAAATATTTAATGAATGATTACCGTTTTGATATTCCGAATTATGAAAATTATATAAATAATGAAATTAATCCTAACGAAAAATATGATAATGATGTTACAAAATATGTTGTGGATATTTTGAAAAACCTTTAGAAACATTTATATCCTCGATAGGAGTAATGATTAATGGTAAAAACGAAAAATCAAGAATATCTTATCCCTTTATATTCATCCTGTATTGTGACACATTTCGTAATATGCTATAATATGGAAATGGAAATTTACATACTTAATTTATTTTATTGTGATTAAGTACATTTTAATGTGAGAAAGTAATTTCATTAGTAAATTATCCTTAAATAGAAACATAGAAGGGACGATACATAATGAGTAAAGAAATCAATAAGGTAGCTGAAAAAAATAAAAAGGATTGGGATTCTTATTCTGCAAAATATCTAATGCATAACCATTCAGACAAAATTCTACAACCAATTCTGGATGATCCATCCAAAGCATTTGAAAAAAAAGTGTGGAGTCAGATTCAAAATAACGTAGGTAATCTAAAAGGAAAGAAGATATGTGTACCATCAAGTGGGGATAACCTAGCTGTTTTTGCATTTGCACTTTTGGGAGCACAAGTGACATCGTGTGATATTGCTAATAATCAGTTAATTGCTGCCAAAGAAGTCGCCAAACGTATTGGAGTGATTGACTTGATACAATTTGTTTGCACTGATACCATGACACTAGATGGTGTAGAAACAGGAATCTATGATTTTGTCTATACTTCTAATGGTGTGCATGTATGGATTAATTATTTAAATTCTATGTATCAAAGTATATATCGAATTTTAAAACAAGATGGAATTTATATATTGTTTGACATACATCCATTTCAACGTCCATTTGGTGATGATATGAAGGTAATAAAGCCGTATAATCATACTGGACCATTTGAGGATGAATATAGTATACATTTTCATTGGAGGATGCAAGATATAATAAATGCCATAATAAGTTCAGGAATTCAAGTTAAGAATATCGAAGAATTTGAGGATGAAAAGAATTATAATCAGCCTTTTTGGATTAGCGGTGAAGATATAGTTAATGGAGTAACGGTTAGCAAAGAAGAAGTAGACAGAATGTACAATTGGGAGTATAATCCTTGCATCGCCATACCCACATGGTTAAGTATTGTTGGAAAAAAGTAATCATTTAGAGGTAAAACAGGCAAATGTAAAGCCGTTATTGTATTGGTGCGTTTACGCTGTAAGCGGAAACCTATCTATGATTGACTTATGTGTATGTGGATAGGTTTCCGTAAGTAATATGGGTGTATTTATTCTTTATTATGATGATTTTATTGCAAATGACTAACACAGTCAATATAAAGAAACATCATTGTGTAAACTTTATGTCTATTCTACTGTATTTTGTAACCTTTGTGACCACCGACAGAAGAGGTGTATTTGGATAAACGCTATCTATTCCTTCTATATCCATCTATTCGCAAAACACAAGTTTAACGAATAGATAGTGATTATAAAATATATATCTATATCAAATCTTTAAGAAAAAGCTACTATCGTTTATCGTTAGGGTTTTCTTGCAAGTACCTTGATTATATAGTATATTAAATAATTGGTAGAATGCTTTTAATATTTATCTTCGGGGGGAAAACATCATGTTTAAAAAATTATTTTTCGTTCTTGCGGCAATTTGTTTTATTATGCCGCTAACACCGGCACTATGCACTGCTAATGGCATCGAATTTGAAGAAAATGGTCTTGGCTTGGCCGGCGATTCGTTCGGCGGAGCGTTCATTAATGTTAACGATGCGGGTCTTGAAGTGGGCAAATCATATACTATTGAATATGTAATTAAAGCCGTCGGAACTACCGGCTTCCGTGTAAGATATACGGACAACGATGGTTCAAATGGTATATTCAAGCATAATGACGAGAAAGACCAGGCGCACAGCGCTCCTTCTGCTATAGCAAGCGGAACTACAGCGAATCAAATTCCTGCTTTTTTTGAGGAGAACACTATCGCGAACAACGAAATAAAGCTCTTAACCGTTAATTTCACGTTCGGTGAAGAAATTAACAGCCTCGACCCGCTCACAATGGATTATATTGGAATCTTCGGATTACGGGGCGGTGACAGCTATGAAGTACTGGGTATGCGCCTCAAGGACACTTTTGGTGCAGAAATCTCCTCTGTGGGTGATATGAATATACCCGACAGCATACCCGGCAACAACGACACCACCACGGATTCCAATACAAACGGGGAACCGGGAACATATACACGTAATAATTTTTTCACCTTGATTGAGTATGGAGACATTAAGTATCAGCTTCACCGTCCTGCTAAACCGGAGGAAGGGAAAAAATATCCGATATTTATAAGACTGCATGGCCATGAGCTGCATGACTTCGTAGAGACATATCCAACGATGGGAAGTCTGGGCTTAATTGAGGATTTTATAGACAAAGTCAATATAAATCCGGAACAATACGAATCTTATGTAGTTATGACTATATCTCCCGAATGGGGCCCCAAACCTCATGTGATTAAACATATAATTGAACAGCTAATTCAAGAGGAATCCATCGATTCCGACCGCATTTATATATACGGTTTTTCCATGGGCGGATATTCGGCGTCTGATTTTATTATGGCTTATCCGGATGACGCCGCTGCTACGGTTTTGATTTGCGGAGCCTCCGAACTTACGCCGGAAACAGCCCTGAAATTGGCGAATCTGCCGATTCGTATCTACCATAGCGACGATGATGATGTCGTTCCGGTTGAAGTATCTCGGAATTTTTACAATAAGTTGTTAACAGCCGGTGGAGACAAGGCTGAGTATTACGAAATATCCGGGTTCGGTCATTATGCTTGGAATTACGCATATAAATCGGATATGGTTGAATGGATGTTCGACCAACGAAGAAGTCTTTCTTCAGAGCCAGTTCAAACATCTGAACCTACCTCCGACACCAACCTCCCGGAAGGAGACACGTCTCCCACCACCGACTTGCCCGTCTCCTCCCCGCAAGATTCCGGCGGCACTATCAGGATAGCCTTGATTATAGCGATTGTTTCGCTTGTTGTTTTATCTGCGGCAGGGACAGTACTTATTTTGATTAAGCGAAACGCTAAAAAATCATAAAAATAACTCAGCCTAAGCTACGATAATATTTACCGTTTATTGTTGCTATGGCTGAGTTTTTATTTTAAAGCTTTATTTATAAAAGGTTTTATTGACTTAGTTACTTCTCTCCCATTCCGTATATTTTCACCTGTTCAACCATATGGCCGATGTTGCCTTCACCGGCAAATTTGCTGCAATCAAAGTAATCTTCGTCTACGGGCAGCCACTCAAGAGGATGCGCTTCTTCATGCAAGGCGATTTCTTCATTAAGTCTGCCGGCATATACCTCAACATAACAATTCTGATTGTAATAGGTAAAATCCATCATATGATGCAATGTGATTTTATTTGAGTCAATCCCTGTTTCTTCGCTTAATTCGCGGTAGGCTGCATCATATCCATTTTCATTGTTTTCAATCTTTCCGCCAACCAGATTATATAATCCCTTGTACGGGTTCCTGGTTCTTTTACAGAAAAGCAATTTGCTGCCATCGCAATTATATACCATAATACAGTTATATCCTTGCATAAGCCCTCCTGTTTTATGACGTATATTCCCTTCTCTAAACATTAAGTCTTTAGAATATATTTTTTGCTATATGCTCTTTTTACTATACGCCAGTTTTATGCTATAGTCAATTGCATTTAATAAGCTAAGTTCACTGGCGATACCTTTTCCCGCCTGGTCATATGCCGTACCATGGTCCACCGACGTTCGTATAATGGGTAATCCAAGGGTTATATTAACCCCTTCAACAGATTCCCATCGTCCTTCTTTCTGATTGTATACGAATCCGATTACTTTTAAAGGAATATGCCCCTGGTCATGGTACATTGCTATCACGATATCATACCACCCGCCCCTTGCCTTTGAGAAGATACTATCCGGAGGCACCGGTCCGTCCACGTTCATGCCTTCTTTATTCGCTGTTTCGATTGCAGGAATGATTTCATCCATTTCCTCCCGGCCAAAGAGGCCCCCTTCCCCGCAATGGGGGTTAAGTCCTGCCACGCCTATCTTCGGACTTTGAATACCGATATCCTTGCATGCCTTATGAGCGATTCTAATAACATCCAGAATTCTTTCTTTTTTCACCAAATCACAGGCTTCCCGCAGGGAAACATGGGTCGATACATGAACAACCCGCAGATTATCATGAACCAACATCATTGTATATTTTTTTGTTCCTGTATACGCTGCATATATCTCCGTATGACCGGAAAAATGATGACCGGCCAGATTGATTGCTTCCTTATTCAATGCATTGGTCACTGTTGCATCGATTTCACCCTTCATTGCCAAATCAATAACGGTTCTGACATATTGAAAAGCGGCGTCTCCCACCATGGCTGACATCTTGCCATACTCCAGAGAATCTATATTAACAAGCTCCAAATCATACACATCAATGGTTCCATGCGTATATTTTGCATCGGATACCTTCTTTACGGGATGTATAATAATATCCGGCATACCTGCAATTTCAGCTGCTTTCATCATAACCTTAGAATCACCGATAACAATCGGCTTGCACGTATCATATACTGCTCTATTCGAGAGAGCTTTTACCGTAATTTCAGGACCAATGCTTGCCGGGTCTCCCATCGTAATTCCTACAACAGGCTTTACCATTCATATCACCTCCAATATTCTTTTATCTATCTTAAACTTTTACACTTGCTATTCCTTTGTCATATTCTTCGCCACAATATTCTCTGCCAGTGTCACGAATAATTCCCGCTTTCCAAACCCTCCGGATTTTGAAAGAATCTTAAAGGAATCTCCGTTCAAATCAATCTCCGATAACACCACACCTGTTTCCATCTGACATACAGGTACTATTTTACAATCCTCAAACTGATTCATAAACCCAAGCAAAGTATCTCCGCCGGTAATCAGCATCGTGCTGTCAAGACCCTCATCAATTAAAGCCTTTATTATAAATCCGAATGTGCCTGATATCGCTAATCGTACATCCTCCAATGATAAATTCTTTTCCTTTGCATATTCCAGGGTCGTGTATGTGTCTGCCGCATTACCACTTTCCTTTGAATCATCGGTATCCATTGTATCATTGGTATCCATAATCAGCCGTTTTTCCGCGAGACAGCTTCGTTTTAACTGCATCATAAACGCACGGCCTTCATCGGTGCTGTAATAACTCTTATCCAGCTTTTGATGCGGCTTTAATGTTATTCGTTTAAAACCGTTCTCACATGCATAAGCAATCTGTTCCTTCGTTATAGGATTAACGCTTCCGCATATGATAAGAAAATTATTGTTTATCTCCGGCCGGATTATCTCATGTCCTCCCAGGCTTAGAACTTCGGGAAGAACTTCGGCAAATCCTACACAACCCGCCATAATACGCAGATTCCCTTTTTTCTTTAAGCCTTCTGCAATCTTTCGCATATCTTCATCGGTAACAGCGTCAAATACATAGATTTTACTCTTATCATCCGGCAAAAGTTTTTCAGGATGATTGCTCCGTGTTACAACCTGAACCGGTGTATCCATCTGGGTATTGATTAACTTTTGTATATCGGATACCATTACCGGCTCAAAAGGGTCCTGTCCAAATACGCTTTGATGAACCGGAACCCCGTCAATATAATGGATTCCGTTCACTGTTATACGATTCATTTTTGGGAAAGCCGGTACAAAGGGTAACATGTTCAGACCGGATACATGAAGCAATGCCGTCAATTCGCCTGCAATGTTCCCCCGAAGGGCCGAATCCGTCTTTTTGTAAATATGCGCGATTCCGTATTCAAGTGCCCGTTTACTAATAGCCGTGATGCGCTGATAGGCTTCATCGGCAGAGCAATGACGTGTTTCGGCATTCATGACCAACACTTCCACACGTTCTTTTATCCTTGATAAGTCATAGTTAATGTCATTTAAAACCTCGGTGTACGCTCCTTTTTCAGCGAACAAAACACCGGTATCCAATGCACCTGTAAAATCGTCTGCAATAATTAATAGCTTTACCACGTTCTCTACTCCTGTTTATTGGTCTAAATTAAGTACGATTATTCTTCCCTGTACTCTTCTAATTCCTCATTCAGCTGCTTTAATTTTTCGCCGTATTCTTTAAGGTCTTTTGCCTCCACCCATATCACATCGATGGGATACTCCTCTTCTATTTCTTTTCCCTGGGCGGCATCCGCAAGACATTGAATCAACGTCTTTCCGATTTCTTCACAGTTTTGTACGATAACTCCTGTTATTAATTCTTTATCCACCGATTCCACCAATGTGGGTGAGTAATCAAATGCATAATGATATATTTTTCCTTGAAGGTTCTGTGACTTAATTGCTTCCATTGTTCCTACAATTACAGATTCCGTTCCAAGAGTAAACACCACATTCAAATCCGGATAATTCATTATCTGGCTTTCTAGTTGTTCCTTTGCCTTTGAAACGCTTAGTTCATTGATTATCCAGTAGCACCATAAAAATGATTCTGCATTTTCACCCATCACCTCATTAAAACCATCTACGATACCATCTACCTTTTAAAAAATGCGTTTCAGCGTATCGCAAACAAAGGCAATACCATCTGTATTATCACCTGTGATTTTGAAAAAGTTTATCCGTTGGCATCACGTCACTTGATACTGTTATCCGATTCTGTTCAGGAATATGAAAAGGTATCTCCCGTTTCATAATAAAGCCTACTCCCAATCCTTCCATATCTCCGGTTTATAGCCTGCCGTTGCCTGTTTTCCATTACGGACAATCGGAGTTTTTAGAAGGATTGGATTCTCCAATATCTTCTCTTCTTTATCTTCGTCTGATAAATGATGAAGCAATGCCATTAAATCCTTATCCCTGCAATTATCATCAAGCATATTCTGATATCTGCCCAATGCCTGCTTTATACTATTGAATTCTCCTTTGCTCATACCTTTATCGAGCAAATCTATGCTTTGATATTTGATTCGGCGTTCTTTAAAGTACCTCTCCGCCTTTTTTGTATCAAAGCATTTCTTCTTTCCAAATATCTGTATATTCATGCCTCTCCCCAACTATATTAATTATCATGTTCCAGAAGCTCGATGGTTAGCTTTAACTTGTCCTTTGAATCCAGGTAGGAATACCGTCCTCCAACCCATTCACCTTTTTGGATTTCCTTCATGCCGTTTCGCTCGAATTTTTCAACAATCGTTTTCATGCCATTAATATTAAATGCAATATGGTGTACTCCTTCTCCATAGGTGTCAAGGTCATGCCTCCAGGTGCTGGGCTCATCATCCGGTTCAAGAAGCTCGATATCCAGATTCGGTCCCACATGAAAGAAAGCCTGCTTTGTACGGGCCGGTGTAGGCTCTCCATGATACACGGTCTTCGCTATATCCGGAGTACCGGTCATATAGATGTCAGGTTTTTCGACTCCAAAGAGGTCTGCATATTCCTGCGCTGTTTTCTCAATATCATGACATAAAATACCTATCTGTGTTACTATATTGGTTCCCATTATATTCTTTTCCATCATAATCTTCCTTTCATTCTTGCATTTAATATACACTTATAATTTTATCATAACCCGGTCAGGAACACCAGCATTTACCTTACGTAATAATTTTGTTGTTTTATGGCTTATCTTTCTGTAACTTAATCACATTTAATAATGAAACAATAATAGTCTTTAGCATATTATACAGTATAACAAGTTTGAAGGAGGCTTCAAAATATGAGCGATTTAGCAACTGCATCATTCGGCAGCGATTGCTGTGGCGGTGGTAATAGGTGTGATTCTGGTAATAATTCCATTATATGGATACTCTTACTGCTCTGCTTCTGCGGAGGCGACAATGGACTATTGGGCGGTGGAAACAATTCATGTGGATGCGGCAATTCTTGTGGCGGCGGTAATTCCTGCGGAGGAATGGATGGTATTCTTCCCCTGATATTAATTCTTTGCGTATGCGGATGTTTCTAAAACCATGATACAGCTATAACCGTCATATCATTACACTCCTAATATTGCAACATGAATAAGCAGATTAGAACTCAAATGCAAAACAGGGCTGTTGCAATAAACAGCCCTGTTTTCTATGGTTGCAATCTATTTTTATAATTTTACCGTTCCTCGTATTCAAAGAAATCAAAATCGGCTATCCTTCTTTGGCCTGAAAGGTCCTGACAGCATATTCCTACAAATGCACCGGTAAAACGGTTCGGTACCGTATATTCATCGGAAAGAACGCTTGCATCAAAGGAAGTGCCGACTTTAATCCAATCCCTGCCATCCTTGGAATAGGAGAACTGCAGCATATGGTAATCCACTTCTACCCTTAGATATACTTTCTCCCATCCTTCTAAGGATATTTTTTCTTTTAGGGGCTCGTCAAATATCCCCGCATCCTTTTTTACAATATCAAGTATCTTTCCCTTCTCCTCATGCCATGTAACATTCAGATAATAGAAGTTATTTGTATCATAATATGCTGAAAGTCCTGCCATCTGCTGAAAGGTATCCGGTTCAAACTCCACAACCGTTGTAGCCGTGTAGCAGAATGCCTGTTGCCGCCTTGCGATAAAGCTTTGATGAAATCTGGAGCCCAGAGAGCCGCTTCCCCGAAGCCTTAGATATCCCGGTCTTTCTGTCAGGGAATAGAATTCATCACCAAGAGGCATACGAAGCGTTTGAAAATTAATATTCAACTCTGTACTGTCAAAGTCATCTTTTATCGGCTCCTCTTCCCATTTCACTTCTTCCAAATCCGGAGCCGGAACATTTACCAAAGGATGATTTCCGCTGCCCTCCAGGTAAAGCCAGTCATCATCCTGCCATACCATCTTCTGTATAGCGGTTTCTCTTCCTAAAATACAACGTCCCCGATTCGGAAGCGGCCGTCCGCAAAGATGAGCCATATACCACTGGCCGTCCTGCGTCTCAACCAAGCTTCCGTGACCGGCCCTTTGAAGCTCCAGTTCCGCGCCGTCCCAGGAAGTAAGTATGGGATTTGCGGGATGCAGCTCATATGGTCCCTCAAGATTTCTGGACCTGGCAAGGGTTACGGCATGCTTGAAGGTCGTTCCTCCCTCGGCCGTCATAAGATAGTAATAGCCGTTCCTTTTATATAGATGCGGTGCTTCCACAAGGCCAAGCTCCGTACCTTTAAATATATTCGTAATAGGCCCTGCCATCCGCTTCTCCTTCGGTGAATATTCCTGGAGAACAATGCCGGCAAATTTATTCTTGCCTATTCTGTGGTCCCACAGCTGATTTACCAGCCATTTTCGGCCGTCATCATCATGAAACAAAGACGGGTCAAAGCCGCTGCTGTTCAGATAGATTGGCTCAGACCACTCACCGGTAATATCCGCGGCTGTTACCAGATAATTATCAAGGTCTCTGGGTCCGGCATATGTCCACAGCCTCAGGTTCGTATAAATCAAATAGAATATACCGTTATCATAAGAAAGGCATGGGGCCCAGACACCCTCCGATGAATTTGCTCCCTTCATATCCAGCTGTGATACCCTGTTAAGAGGTCTGGCAATCAGCTTCCAATTTATCAGGTCTCTTGAATGGTATATCTGTACCCCGGGGAACCATTCAAAGGTAGAGGTGGCAATATAATAATCATCTCCTACCCGCAGAATTGAAGGGTCCGGATTAAAGCCTTTTAATATGGGATTTGTAATCGTCTTCAATATAAGTCCTCCTTGTTATGTGATTAATAATTCTGACATCCATACCATATCATACCACGATATGACATTACAACCCTAATATAACAAGTTTCAGTTACATCTTCCAGTATTTTAATAATGAATATGAATGGATAGTGGGCTATAATGAATAAGGAATTTCAGTAATAATAAGTGATTATATGTATTATGCTGAATGTTTTTGTAACCTGTTAACCGATATGTCTATGGAGGTATTTCAAATGAAAAAGAGGCTTAGGTACATAACCTACATACTCGCAAGTATTGCGATTTTATCCGCAATACTCATTACAACAGATAAGATTACAGCGGAAGCTGCTAATAAAGTATATCTTAACGAATCCAATTTGACATTGGAACTGGGTCACTATAGAACCCTTAAAGTTCATGGAACAAAAGAAAAGGTAACTTACAAGTCCGCCAATACCCGTGCCGCTACTGTTTCAAGCAATGGCAAGGTTACCGCAATGGGATGGGGAAGCACAACCATCTATGCTTATGTCGGCAATAAGACTTTAAGCACAAAAGTTACGATTGTTCAGATGAATAAAAAAAGCGTGGCTTTAACACCGGGCAATACTTCTCAATTAACTCTTTGGGGTTCAAACAACAGTACCACCTGGAAGTCCAGCAATAAAAATGTAGCTACCGTATCCGATAACGGCTTAGTAACCGCTGTTGCCAACGGAACTGCCACGATTACTGCCACCTTTAACGGAAAAAATATAACCAGCCAGGTAACCGTTGTAGGCATCAGCCACGATTCCGTTGTATTGGAATATGGCGGCAGATTCAGCACCACCCGTGAAAACTTCGGAAATGTTAAAAAGCTTACTATTACAGGAACAAAGGATAAGGTAACCTGGTCCTCCAGTAATACAAAAGTGGCTGCCGTTGACAGCAATGGTAAGGTAACTGCCAAGGGACCGGGTAATGCAATTATAACCGCTGCAATTAACGGAACCAAGATTACCACCAATGTTAAGGTTCTGCAGATTAAAGACAGTCAGATTGAATTAAGCAAGGGCGACAACTTTACTTTGGATATACTCGGAACCAATAGCACCATCAGCTGGAGCTCTACAAGA
>JAEZXP010000132.1 GCA_023419655.1 Bacillota bacterium
TGCCGTCAATCGTTACCAGGGGTCTTTTATATAATTGGTCAAATAATATAGCAACAATCAAAAATATTCCTAATGCTGCCGCAACCACAATCCATACCTTAGGGCTGATTGTCAGCCGCTTCTTACTTGCTTTTTGCTGTGGTCCTTTTATCGTTTTTTTAGATTCATTCACTTTCGCTACCTCCATAATATTCTCATGATGATTATTTTAAACGTTTCTGGAAAGAAGTCAATAGATGGCATATATTTTTCACATATTGGCAAAAGATTTGTCACAAAATATGGCAATACTTACATATATATGAATGCTTTAAACTTTCGTCAATCGATGTAAACAAGTTGAATTGTAGTAAAAATATGTTATAATTAGCTTTATAATAATGAGTTAGGGGTATCCGGATGAGAGCTTATAATAGTAAAGCAATTCAGATTATGGATGAAGTAAATAAAGTAGTTATCGGTAAGAGAGTCATTATAGGAAAGGTTCTTACGGCTATTTTGGCAAAAGGACATATTCTTTTGGAGGATAATCCCGGAGTAGGAAAGACTACCCTGGCATTGGCATTTTCAAAGGCAATGGCCCTTAAACATGGGAGACTTCAATTTACACCGGATGTATTGCCTACGGACGTAGTGGGCTTTCATATGCTGACCAGGAACGGAGAAAGCTATCAGTACAAGCCGGGGGCTATTATGTGTAATTTGTTCCTGGCGGATGAGATAAACCGAACCTCCAGTAAGACACAATCTGCTTTGTTGGAGGTAATGGAGGAGGGGAAGGTTACGGTTGACAGCGTTACCAGAGACGTACCCAAGCCCTTTGTAGTGATGGCAACCCAAAATCCCATCGGGTCAATTGGAACACAGATGCTGCCGGAATCACAGCTTGACCGGTTTATGATAAGGCTGTCTATGGGATATCCTGATATTAAAAGTGAGATTGGTATTCTTAAAGAAAGACAGACTTCCAATCCTCTGGATAAGGTAGTTCAAGTGGTTGAGAAGGATGAAATTCTGGGAATGCAGAATAAGGTGGATGAAGTCTATATTCATGATTCTATCTACGAGTATATAACTCTTTTGGTTCAGCAGACAAGGGAAAATCCCCTGATAGAGCTGGGGGTCAGCCCGAGAGGTTCTCTGGCGATAATGAATATGGTAAAGGCCACGGCTTTTTTAAGCGGAAGAGATTATGTGATACCCTCCGACGTCCAGTATATCTTTAAGGATGTGGCGGCTCACAGAATGATACTAAAGGCCAAAGCAAGGGTGAATAATATTACGGTGGACAACCTTCTGGATGATATCCTGAGGATTGTCAGGCCTCCCAGAATCATTGAGAAGGGAACGGCATCGGAATATGGTGAATAAGAGGGTGAAAAATGCTTCAGAATAAGATTAGGTACTTGATAATCCTTATGATTGCAGGATTACTTGCCATTTTATATAATGAATATTTTATGGGGATTCTTTTTCTTACAGCTATGATTCTTCCGTTTCTTTTATTTGCCATCTTAAGCTATGTCTACGGCAGGCTTACTTATGAGCTGATTTCGGTTGTCCATGTAGCCAACAAAGAAGATGTGATTCCGATATCCATTCAGCTTTATAATCCTACGATATTTCCAATCTCGAATCTGTCTATTACGATAAGCTATTACAATTCTTTTTCCAATAAGAATAAGAAATATAAGCATGAATTCAATGTTTCAGTTGACAAGCGAACAACCTCAACCGTTACCTGTAATCTAACATCGGAGCATACGGGGAATCTTATCATATCTCTGTCAGGAATACGGATATTTGACTATCTGAGTTTATTTTCCCTAAGAAAAAAGAATCTGGGACAGCTAAAAGTAGCAGTGCTGCCATTATATTACGAATTAACTGAGGATTACATGGAGAACAGCTCCAGAATGCAGGTGGAAAGTGATAATTATTCGAATGTAAGGAGCGGAGATGACCCTTCTGAGGTATTTGCAATCCGTGAATACAGGGAAGGAGACCGGCCGAGCAGAATTCACTGGAAACTCAGTATGAAGCAGGAGCAGCTTATGATGAAGGATTTCAGCGACCCTGTGAATTGCTCGGTAGTAATATTTGCGGATTTAGGAGTTCCGAAGGATGAAGAGGTTCTGGGGGCGGCAGATTCCATATTGGAATGTGCCCTGTCCTTGTCCTATTCTTTTATGTTAAAGGGCAGAATCCATTATTTTTCATGGTATGACAAGTATCTTGGAACCTGCAGGCGGGTTCGAATTGTCAATGAAAAGGATTTGTTTGAAGCAGTCGACGGACTGCTTAATGGTGGTCCTTACATAGAGGATGTGGATATGGCGGCGGCCTATTTTGCCGAGTATCCCAATGGTCAATATACGGATTTGTTCTATGTAACGAAGAACATCACGGACATACAGCTGGAATCCCTGCTTTTGATAAAGGCGGTGGACAGGCAGATTCTGTTTATCAACAGTGTCGGCTCTTCCGAGACCTTAGACGAATCCGATTTGCCGTGGGAGCTGCCGATTGCCACAGAAACAATTCGGAAGATGACGGAGACCGGTATCGGCATATTTTCCATAAGTTCATCGAATATAAAGACAGGCTTGGAAGGGTTAAAGTGAAGGTGGACAGATGAAGAAAAAGGTTAATGATGGCATCATATTTGATAATACAGTTTGTTTATCAGAGGAAGGCTATAAAAAATTTCCTGTCTACATGAGGCTTCTGCAGGCATTAGCCATATTTATCGGAAGCTACTGCTTTATGTCTGTTTTTATAAGGTGCTTCAACCTGCAGATTATAAATGATAATAATCTTATCTCAGCAATAATCTTATCCGGCGGTGTAATTTATCTTCTGTCCATCTATCCTGCTTATGATTTTATAAAGATAATCGTATTCCTTATTCTATACGGATTGGGTATATATTATCGTTATGAGCAATTAAAAAACGGTTTTTTTATTCTGGAGAATGCCGTTATCAGGCAAGCCAGTGCTTATTACGGATTCGCAGAATTTAGATTTCTCGCGGATTATAATACTGCCGGCGCGGATAGCACTCTTTTGCTTATTATGGTTAGTATACCGGTAGTGGCGATGCTGACCATAGCGCTGGTTCGCGGCAGATTTAAGCTGCTGTGCTATATAGTCCTGCTTCTTCCCGCAGTAGTAAGCTTTGCCATGGGCGTTACCCCTCCGGAGGCCGACTTGGTTGCGATTATACTTATTGCCTTGTTTTTATCCATATCCAACAGCAATACACTGGGGTCAGCCTATAAAAGTATTATTTACCGCATCAGTATAAGAGCGGCGGCTATGTTTTGCCTGCTGACACTTTTATTAATCTTTGTTATCAAACAATTTGTACCGGTTGAGAGATATAAGGCTTATGATGGAATTCAGGCGGCAAAAACAAAGATTCAGAATTTTATGATGGATTTTTCCATCGAGGAGGTAACGAATAAGCTGACAGATATAAAGCTGAATATCCGCACCAGCAGGATAAAAAGTACGGGAGGGCTTAGCCTGGGCGAACTGGGAAGAGTAGACCAGGTAACCTATGACGAGACAGAGCATCTTCAGATAACAGTTCCGCTAAAGTCTGTTATAGAGGGCATCTATCTGAGGGGATATATAGGCAGCATGTATACCGGGGATAGCTGGAAGCCTCATTCCCGGCAGGTCATAGAAAATTATGAAAAGATGACAGCGAGGATTTCTCAGGAGGAATTTGAGCCTGCTATTGGAAATACCATATTCTTGAATCAGGCGGCTTACCGGCTTTTTATAAATAAGGGAAGAATCGATATTACTTATTTAAAGGCGAATAAAAACTACATCTATGCCCCTTATTTTACTACCTTTCAAGATAAAGACGAGATTGAATTCGAGTACGACCTGGCGGCAAAATCAGATACAGGTATGAGTATAGGAACCTTTGATTACCGCTATAATGTATTCGGTTCAGATAGTACGGATACGAATTTTACAGCAATGCTGGAGCTGATAAAGGATACGCAGCCTGAGGGGCTCCCGCTTGATGATGAAAAAGAATATCGAAAATTCGTATATGAGACCTATACGATGCTTCCCGAAGAGGGATTGGAGCGGCTAAAAAATGATTTTTCGAGAGAACAGGTGGGTAAAGCCTCGGAAAATCTTAAGGATGCCATACTATATGTCAAGGATTATCTGAATCGGTTTATGAGATATACGCTTGCTCCGGGAAGAACGCCGAAGGATAAGGATTTTGTGGAATATTTTTTATATGAGAATAAGATAGGCTACTGCACGCATTTTGCTTCTGCGGGAGCTCTTATGCTGCGGGCCATGGGGTATCCTGCCAGATATGTTGAAGGGTATGCCGTGAACAGGTCGGATATATTGGATTCGGAATATCTGTATATGGGTGAGACGGAAGGAACGGGCAATGCAATAGGGATTACCGTCAAGGATTATAATGCCCATGCATGGGTCGAGGTATATTATGACGGCTTCGGATGGATTCCCATAGAATTTACGACTGGCGCGGGTATGGCGGATATGACATATGCGATAGAAGATACGGTTCGGGATATACAGGAGCCGGCAGGGGAACCAACGGCTGCACCCACGGATATTCCGCCAAGTCCTACGGCTGTTCCCGGAGAGGATGCCCAGCCGTCGGTTCCGGCACCCGAAGGCAGTGAAAATGTTAAGATTAGCGTTATAGTAAAGGAAGATGCAAAATCCAAATCAGGCTCATGGTGGTACCTGGGCATTGCGGTGGTATTTGTTTTCTTAGGTTTATACATTTTCTTAAGAAGGATAAGGAAGAATAATGAGAAGATGAGCGATAACAAAAGAGCGCTGATGCTTTATAAAAATATTGAACAGCTTTTTGTCTTTAGCCAGGAGCTTCCCCCAAAAGCCAAAAGTCTGGAGGAGAATGAAGCGTATGTCAAAGAGAATCTGACATTCGTTCCAGTTAAGGATTTTGCAAGGTGTATGGATATTATAAGAAAAGCCAGGTTCGCAAAAGAACCCATTCGTCCGATGGAATATATGGTGGTTGAGAAATTTTATAATAACCTGTGGAATAAGACATATAACAGGCTTTCGCGTATGAAGAAAGCATATATGATGGTTAAAATTAGATTAATCTTTGGCAAAAATATGACAAATTAAGAATATAGTGTGATATACTATGAATGATTATTAGGAAAGGGTGTATGCGATGAGAAATATTATTACAATCAGCAGACAGTATGGAAGCGGCGGAAGAGAGATAGGGGAGATGCTGGCTAATAAACTGGGTATTCCCTTTTATGACAGGGAAGTTATTACAAGAGCAGCCAAGGAAAGTGGTTTCTCAGAGACGGTATTTGAAAATGTGGAGAAAAAGGCTACCAGCAGCTTACTGTATTCAATTGCAATGGGCATGGGTGCATATGGCAGCCATGATATAGGATTTACCCATCTTTCTTTGGATGACCAGGTCTATCTTGCCCAGTCGAATGTGATTCGCAAAATGGCGCAGGAAGGGCCCTGTGTTATTGTCGGCAGATGTGCGGATTATATTTTAAGGGATTATAAGGATGTCATTCATGTGTATATATGGGCGGATTTGGCTTTCAGGAAGGAAAGGGCGGTTACCCGATATAATCTTCAGGAAGAAAAGGCAGAGGAGAATATAATAAAGATAGATAAGCGCAGAGCGAATTATTATAATTACCATGCCAATGATAAGTGGGGCAGGGCGGAGAATTATCACCTCTCCATACGGAGTGACTATGTGGGGATTGAAAAATCAGTAGAATTGATTGCGGATTATATTAAGTTTGGCAGGAAAGGTTGAAAGCGAATATATGAAGTTAAGAGACCGGTTTAATAGTAAATATATGCAGATATCTCTTTATGTAATAATGACGGCTATAATAATATATATCCTTTCCCTGCTGGCAAAAAATGCCCCGTCGATTGTTAAGGATTTGATGGAAAAGGTGGGCTGGCTGATTCGGGTGATAAGACCTGTAATTCTGGGATTCGTATTTGCTTATCTTCTGGACCCCGCCGTCAATTTTTTTGAAAGAAAGTTTCGCAAGTTCAAGTTGTTTAAGAAGATGAAAAGACCAAGGACCTGGGCGGCCGTTATAACGGTATTCATTTTGTTCATAGCCTTAGCAGGTCTGGTATCTCTTTTGGTTTTCAGTGTTACGGACCAGCTGCGGCTGGCCAATCTGGATGATATTGTACGGTTTGCAGAAGGGTATATAAAGAGCCTGGAATCGTTTTATAATTCGATTCTTCAGAACATGGAGAAGCTGGATATCCGTTCTCATCAGCTGGAACAGTATGTGCAGGAGACCTTGACAGTAATATTGGGTGCTCTAAAGGATTTTGCCCAGGGAACCCTGAATACAATTACAAATATATCGGGATATTTTACGACAATTATTTTTGGGTTTATAATAGGCTTTTATTTTATAATTGACGGAAAAATGTTCGTGCTGTATTTAAAAAAGACATTCAAAGCTCTTTTCTCGGACAACACGAATAATAAAATCTCTGTAATTATTAAGGACTTGGATTATGCTTTTTCGGGATACGTCAGAGGACAGCTTGCCGATGCCTTTCTAATGATGATATTAATCAGCCTGGTACTATCCATAACCGGTGTTAAGTTCGCGATTGTCATTGGAATTTTTGCCGGCATTGGTAATCTTATACCATACTTTGGACCGATTATTGCATATATCAGTACAACGGTGGTCTGCCTTATAAACGGAGAGACACAAAAACTGCTTATATCCATCATAATTCTTGCGGTTATTCAATTGCTGGATGGAAATTTTATAGGTCCGAAGCTCCTAAGCCGGTCCATCAAGATTCATCCGCTTATTATAATTGTTTCCCTGATTTTTGGCAGCGCGATAGGCGGATTTATGGGTATGCTGCTGGCAGTGCCTGTAGGCGCATATCTGAAGCTGGTATTCGTAAGGTTTATTGAGAACCGGACGCTTAAAAAAAAGGAGATGGAAAAATCCGGAGGAAATGAAAATAATTAAAAAAAATTGAAAATTATTGAATCTGTATTTATTTCAATATCGTCTAATAAATATCAAAATAGGAAAATGTAAGGAAAAATTAAGATTTTATTTAGACATTATTTAAGCTTTTTAGTGTAGTATTATGTGAGATGCATAGCTTTGAATATAGGAAGGGAGATTGAAAAATGAAAATTTTTCAATTGGCAACTTTGTGCCTTCGGCCCAAAGTTTGCGGACTAGAGGAAAGGCATGGTTATTAGTATGAAAAACAAGGATGAATATATCATTGAAGTTAAAAATGCCAAGAAGATATATCGAATGGGTAAGGAAAAAATCGTCGCGGTGGATGATGTAAGCTTCTCAATTAAACGGGGAGAATTCTGCTGCTTGTATGGTGCCTCCGGTTCAGGTAAATCTACTCTGCTGAACCTGATGGCAGGAATAGAGAAGCTTAGCAGCGGGCAGATAATGATTAAAGGCCGCAACATACATAAAATGAGTGAGAAGGGGCTGGCGAAGTTCAGACAAAATACGTTGGGGTTCGTATTTCAGTCCTATAACCTGCTCAATTCCATGACGGCCCTGGAGAATGTGGAGCTGCCGCTGGTATTTAAGCATATCAATACAAAGCGGAGACGCAAGATGGCAAGAGAGATGCTTAAGAATGTCGGTCTTGGCGATCGAATGAAGCACAAACCTAAGGAAATGAGCGGAGGACAGCAGCAAAGAGTCGGAATCGCCAGAGCATTTGTAAGTAATCCGGAGATTGTATTTGCCGATGAGCCTACGGGTAACCTGGATTCTAAGACCACGAAGGAAGTAATGGACATTATCAAGAATATGGCGAAGGCAAATAATCAAACGATTGTAATGGTAACGCATGACAAGGGATTAACGCAATATGCAGACCGGATTATCCATATATTTGACGGAAGGGTAGAGGAGATAATCGACCTCAAAAAAGAAAATACGGCCCAACAGGAAGAGACGGCCGAACCGGAAGTGACGGATACATATATAGAGCAGCCTGATGCTGTCTTGGCGGCAGATGTTATGCCTGCCAAAAGTTCAGGATAAAGAATAAAAAATAATACATAAGGGTAAGCATTAGGAGCGTTTAACAGAAATAATAAAGGAAGTAGAGGGATTTTTGAATGAAAAAAGCAATTGTATGGATATTGGTAATGGTTTTATCATTTTCTTTAGCAGGCGGACATCAGGTTACTGCCGCGAATGATGATTCACTTTTAACGTTTAGTGAAGATAACTTTAATCTTATAGTAAAGCCGGGTGAGAAAACCTATATTAAATTACCGGTCAGAACAAAAGGGGATTACATACTGGATCCGGTTCCCTCAATTGAGGCCGGTGCGGATTCTCCGTTTACGTTTTCAAAACCGACAATGATTTCGGAATATAATGTACCGGTTGTCATGATGACGGACAATATCACGGCATATATTGAATTTGAAGTTACCACAAAAGAAACTGCGGGTATAAAGTCTTATCCTGTAAACCTTAGAATTAAAGGTACATCATCTTTCACACAGGAAAGTGTAGATACGGTTCTTCCGTTTGAATTGAAGATTCTTGAAGAGAAGGCACCGTCACAGTTGACTGTGGGCAAAATTGAAAATGATAGTGTTATGTCAGGTAAAAAAGCCCTGTTATCCTTTGTTGTTAAAAATGAAGGAGAAATTAAAGCCCGTAATGCATTTATGAGTATAGATTATGGCGATAGCGGAATTATCAGGGATTATTCAGCAGTCGACAGAAAAATTGGTGATTTAGGTCCCGGAGAAGAAGTGAAGATTTCCTTACCGGTGAATGTATCCCCCGCAGCTACAAGCGGAAAGAAAACACTGACGGCAAAATTTAGTTATAAAGATGTTGATGGAAGTGTATTTGAAGCCAGTTATGATTTTGCAATAAATGTTTTGGAGAATGAAAACATTCCGTCTGTAGATATTAAAGAAATTGACAGAAGTAAAGTTTTAAAACCCGGTGAAGAATTCGACTTAAACCTTAGCATGATAAACTCCGGTGAGAATCCTGCTCAGGATGTAAGGGTTTCTATTGATGGCACAGATAGTAACTTTATTAAAAATTATCTTAGTGATTATATTTCAGCCAATAGCATTAGAGGTAACGGCTCCAAGGACGTCAAGGTTCCCTTGGTCGTATCGAGAAATGCTGCAAACGGATTTAATTCCTTGAAGTTGACGATACAATACACGGATAGTACCGGTATTGTATATACCAAAGAAAAAACCATATATATTGAAGTGGCTGCCGAAGAAAATAAGGGCGTAAATATTATCGTAAGCAATGTTAAACAGTCTCCGGAAAGACCTGCGGCAGGCGGAAAGCTGGAAGTGTCCTTTGACATCGAGAATAAGAGTGCTGTTGATTTGAATGAATTCAAACTGGAGCTTAAGAATCTTACGGGAAATACTTTTATTCCGGTATCCTCTGACCCTTATCAATATATAGGTGTAATTAAGGCCGGAGCAACAAAGAGAGTTACAGTTTCCTTGAATGTATCTGAGAATATTCCTGAGGGCTTGAATACCCTTTCGGTTGCATATTCTTACATAGGCGGCTCAGACAGTGTGGAAATACCGGTACGTAACGTTGAGAACGATACGCTTGACGGGACCAGTAAGCCAAGGCTGATTGTCAGTAATTATGATACAGATGTTGAGCAGCTAAAAGCGGGAGATGTATTCAATCTTGCTTTTGAGATTCGCAATACACATTCATCCGTAGCTGCCAAGAATATAATAATTAGCATATCCGGAAAGGCACCGGGAGGACAGGAGGTTTTCTCCGTAACGCAGGGAAGTAATAATTTCTTTGTCAACAAAATAGGTGCAGGTGAGACCTTCTCGGGAACATTGGAGATGAAGGTTAAGTCGGATACGGCTACGAATGCCTACCCTATCTTTGTTAACATAGAATATGAATATGATGGAATCGAACCGAATCCCACGACCGGTGAAATTGGTGAGAAGGAGCAGCATGAGCTGAATTTGCAGGTTGCTGAGAATGCCAGACCGGTAGTAGATTATGTACAGGTATATTCATGGGATGGCGGTGTTATTGTAAATTCCCCTGCAACGTTGGCATTTGAGTTTTATAATATGGGAAAATCCATGTTGAATAATGTAATAGCTACTGTAGAAGGTGACTTCATTAACTCAAGCGGCAATATGTATTTTATGGGTAATGTAAATGCCGGTGACCGTTCTTATGCTGAATTTGAAGTATTACCCACTGTAGAGGGTATGGCCCGGGGAACGGTAAGGATAACCTATGAAGACAGCAATGGGGATGAGCAGGTTTATACGAAGGAATTTGAAACCAATGTTATGGGAGAGCAGACGTGGAACCCGGATGTAGATGGCGGCATAGATGTATTTAATCCGGATACTGCGCAGGAGTCAAAGAAACCTATCCTTAAGACATGGATATTTGTAGTGATACAGGTCGTTATATTTATAGCATTTATACCTATTACCAGAAAAATAATCATCAGTGTATATAAGAACAAGCTTCGTAAAAAAGAAGAGAATATGATGTAGAAGCATAATATCAGGGTATAGGAATGGAGGATTATATGAGTGAAGTAATCGTAATTGAAACAAATAAAATGACTGCTGCAGGTCAATCCAGACCGACAAATCGTTCGGGTGTTGTTATAAATTCATCTGGGAATAGTACGAAGGTTGTCACCAATGAAGCGGCACCGGAAGATAGCGCGGTAGATTCAGCAGTTGATGAACCGCTGGAAGAAGTGGTGGATGGAATGCCGGAAGGAGACCTGACAGAGACCGACGCGGATATAGATACCGATGAAGCTG
>JAEZXP010000144.1 GCA_023419655.1 Bacillota bacterium
GTGGCAGCCTGGTATGGCGATAGTAGATTTCACGAATCCCGAAGCATGTAAGTGGTATAGCTCCAAGCTGGAAGCCTTAATTGACATGGGTGTTGATTGCTTTAAGACTGATTTTGGAGAGAGAATCCCTACGGATGCAGTTTACTTTGATGGTTCAGAACCATATAAGATGCATAATTATTATTCATATATTTACAATAAGCTTGTATTTGAGCTTTTGGAACGTAAGAAGGGCAAGGGGGAAGCAGTATTGTTTGCAAGAAGTGCTACAGCGGGCGGACAAAAATTCCCGGTTCATTGGGGAGGGGATTGCTGGTCTGACTATGAATCCATGGCAGAAAGCCTGCGTGGCGGATTGTCCTTAACCATGTCAGGATTTGGCTATTGGAGCCATGATATTGGAGGCTTTGAAAATACCTCTACTCCGGATGTATACAAACGCTGGGCAGCCTTTGGATTGCTATCGACCCATTCCCGTCTCCATGGCAGTGGTTCTTATAGAGTTCCCTGGGCCTATGATGAAGAAGCGGTGGATGTTGTTCGTTTCTTTACCAGACTCAAAATATCCCTTATGCCTTATCTTTTCAGAAACGCTATTGAGACCTCAAAATCCGGTATTCCTGTTATGAGAAGCATGGTGATGGAATTTGCGGATGACCCCTCCTGCGGATATTTGGACAGACAATATATGTTGGGTGAAGCATTGCTGGTGGCTCCGATATTTAATGATGAAGGCATAGCACAATATTACCTTCCTGAAGGAAGATGGACGAATTACTTCACCGGTGAGGTTAAAACCGGCGGCAAATGGGTTAAAGAGAAGCATGGATACTTAAGCATTCCCCTGATGGTTAAAGAAGGCAGTCTCTTGGCTGTTGATTCCATGGATGACGCAGATGAAGTGATACTTAAAGCTTATGAACTTCGGGACGGTGTGGCATCTGCAACAGTAGTATATAATGACGCGAAGGAAGAAGTCGTAAAAGCGGAGATTATTAAGAAGGATGATAAAATCTATATGAATGTTGATTCAGACAAGAAATATTCGGTTCTTTTAGTGAATGTAAATAACATTGTCTCCGTTTCAAATGGAACCTTCAAAATTATTCATAACGATACAGTCATAACGCCTGAAAAATCAGGTCAGATTATATGTACGTTATAGGATTGCTGTAAAAGAAAAAATGCTCCCTTTCAAGCAGACATGATTTATTATTTATCAATCTGCTTATAAGGGAGCATTTTACAGTCTGATATTTCTATTCAGGTTTCTTTTCCTTTATCAGTACAGTAGCCAGACAGATGAAAATACACAGGATGAAGTTAGCCAATAACAGCAGTTCAAAATGGAATGCAATATCAAAGTCCCAGCCGTGAAGCTTGGCCATCTCTGAAACAGGGTTGTTTCGTAGGAATATCAGTACGGCCGCATCAAAAAGTCCTAGTATTATGCCGGTAAATTGCAGCTTTTTCAATTCAGAAGCGGCATAAAATAGTAAGAAGATACAGATGAGATATACAATCAGACCATTCCCCTCATCCAGCTCATCCGTTATGGTGGTAAGATGGAGATAGACAGCCGCTGTAATGCCCATTCCGATTAATGAAAGCAGGATTCGTCTGCGGTATTTCTCCTTGAAATTGCCGGCAATAAAGAAAGGGACCGCTGCAAACAGCCAGATAATATAGTCAAAAGCCTTTACAGGCGGTCTTCCTATTATATGATAGATGGTTGTAATTCCATAAAGCAGAAAGATACCGGAAGGCATCAGCTGGGCAAAAATCCGATAACTGCTTTGCAGCTCCCGGTTTTTACTTACGATAAAATCAAGAATAGCGCCCATAATAAAAAACGGAATGAAAGTGGTAAGCACATTCCACTGGGTTTCCCGTTGAAAGGATTCTAAAAATATAAGGATTACAGCGATTATCAGATAGACGGCTATAAAGGTAAATAAAGACAAATTTCTTTGTATGGATTTCGTATTCTTATTCATATAGATTTCCCCCAAAACTCTTAATAATCTGTATACCATATATATCCATTCTAGTTTTTTCATCCTGATTTGTCAATTTATTTATTACAGGGGATGCTGTAAAAAAGGATGCACGGACATAATCCTTGTGCATCCTTTTATAATTTTGTTAGCTAAGCAATGTATTTATTCAGCATCCTCATCAAGATTCTCTTCTTCTTTATTAAACCGCATGACCTGTCTCTTTCTGGCCATAATGTCACTATCAAGATATTCATCATAGGTAGAGACTTTATCAATCAATCCGTTCGGAGTAATCTCCATAATACGGTTTGCGGTAGTTTGAACAAATTGGTGGTCCTGGGATGTGAACAGGATGACACCGGGGAATTTTATCAGGCCGTTATTAAGGGAAGTGATAGATTCCATATCCAGATGGTTGGTCGGTTCATCCAATATCAGTACGTTAGCACCGGCAATCATCATACGGGACAGCATTACCCGGACTCTCTCTCCGCCGGAAAGCACATGAAGCTTCTTGGAGCCTTCTTCACCGGCAAACAGCATTCTGCCCATAAAGCCTCTGACGTAGGTGACATCTTTTTCCGGCGAGTAGGGCATTAAGAAATCCACAATGGTTTCTTCGCTGTCGAACAGCTTTGTATTGTCCTTGGGAAAGTAAGATACATTTGTCGTTACGCCCCATTTATAAGTACCCTCATCCGGCTCGATTTCACCGGACAGAATCCGAAACAGGGTAGTAGTAGCCAAGGTATCCGGTCCCACGAAGGCAATCTTGTCATTATGACCGACGATAAAGCTGATATCATCAAGAACCTTTATTCCATCTATGGTTTTTGAGAGGCCCATTACCGTAAGCACCTCATTGCCGATTTCCCTGCTTGGCCTAAAATCGATATAAGGATATTTTCTGCTGGAGGGCCGGATATCTTCCAACTCAATTTTTTCAAGTGCTTTTTTTCTGGATGTAGCCTGCTTGGATTTTGAAGCATTGGCAGAGAAACGCTGGATAAATTCCTGCAGCTCTTTGATTTTCTCTTCCTTCTTTTTGTTTGCTTCCTTCATCTGCCTTACCATAAGCTGGCTGGATTCATACCAGAAATCATAGTTGCCGGCATAAAGCTGAATTTTGGCATAGTCAATATCTGCAATATGGGTACAGACCTTATTCAGAAAATACCGGTCATGGGATACTACAATTACCGTATTTTCAAAATTGATTAAAAACTCTTCAAACCAGCGGATAGCTTCCAGGTCAAGATGGTTTGTAGGCTCGTCAAGAAGCAGTATATCAGGATTGCCAAACAGAGCCTGAGCTAACAGAACCTTTACCTTTTCACTGCCGTTCAGTTCATTCATCATTTTATAATGAAGCTCTGTTTCGATTCCTAAGCCGTTCAGGAGAGAAGCGGCATTTGCCTCCGCCTCCCAGCCGTCCATGGAAGCGAATTCCACTTCCAATTCACCGGCACGGATTCCATCCTCGTCGCTAAAATCCTCTTTGGCGTAGATGGCATCCTTCTCCTTCATTATCTCATAAAGCCTCTGGTTACCCATGATGACCGTATCTAATACGGGAAAGGCATCATATTTGAAATGGTCCTGCTGAAGAAAGGATAATCTTTGACCGGGAGTAATGATTATATCGCCCTTGGTAGGCTCCAATTGTCCGCTTAATATTCTAAGAAAAGTGGATTTACCGGCACCATTAGCCCCGATGATTCCATAGCAGTTGCCCTCGGTGAACTTAATATTTACGTCCTCAAACAATGCACGCTTTCCTAATCTTAATGTTATGTTACTGGCTTGTATCATGAATAACCTCCTAAATCTTTGTTTCCTATTACTTATTCTAACAGGGCCATTGTAAAATATATAATTTTACAACAGCGCATGCAATATTATCATTACTATTGTATCCTAAGATGATAATTTTGCAAGCGTTTTCTAGCTTAGGAGTGCAATTTCAGCCAGTCTTTCCATAATCGGGAGGTGCTGGGTACATAAGTCCTCGCATTTGGCACACTGTATACATTCAGCAGCCTTTGAAGCAGGGATGCCCCAGTGTCCTCTTAACCGGCCTGCCATATCCTGTCCAAAAAGGTGCTGGTTATAAGCATCCATATATTTGGGAATGTCGATATCCTGCGGACAATGTTTACAGTAAGCGCATCCGGTACACAGGTTATTCAGTGCAATTCCTTTATGCTCATATTCTTCACATATTTCTGCTGCGGGACGTTCCTCAAGATTTTCTACAGCCTTAACAGCATCATCGATATGCTCTTTTGTCGTACAGCCTGCCAAAGCAACGGATATTTCCCTGTGGGATGCCACAAACCGGAGAGCTGCCTGGGCAACAGTAAGGTCAGAGTCTTCGGTAAGGTATGAGAAGGCGTCGGGATTTTGCGGAATCATTCCTCCTCCAAGGGGATTCATTACGACGATTCCCATGCCTTTATTATAGGCGGCTGTTATACCCGCCTGACGGAAACGGTAGTTAAGGGCGTTGTATCCGATAAGCATTCCGGCAAAGGCACCTGTGTTAACGACCTTCTCCAAATCCGTACCCTGCATATGGGAGGATACGGTTATATTCCGAATCAGGCCGTCTTTTTTTGCCTGTTCAAAATGCTTATATAATAAATCATAGTGACTCTTAAAGGATTCCAAATCCAGCATACACCACAGATAATAAAAGTCCAGATAATCCACCTTCAGACGGCTTAAAGAAGTCTCCAGCCTGCGGCAAAAATCATCAGCAGCAGTTTTTTGGTCAAGGGTGCCCATGTTTACCTTCGAGGATATATAGAAGCTGTCTCTTTTTAGCTGTGACAGAGCCATTCCGGTGATGGTTTCACTTTTGTCCTGGCAGTAAAACGGAGCACTGTCAAAAAAGTTGATTCCTTTTTCATGGGCATATAATACCACTTCAGCACATTTGTCAAGTCTGCCTGCATTAATATCGTCCTCACTGTAGCGCATGGCTCCCATACCCACAGCACTAACCTTCATGCCGGTATTGCCATATTGTTTATAATACATTACAATTCCTCCTTGTAAAAGTATAGTTTATCACATCTAATAGCGGAGGAATTATCCTCCTTGTAAAAGTATAGTTTATCACATCTAATAACGGAGGAATTATCCTCCTTGTAGTTGTTTTCATGGTGAGTAGTATAGCATATCAGAGATATTCCCTCAATGTAGGATATTATAATTTTAATGCATATTGTGTATAAATCATACAGAAAAGTAAATTTTTGTTGTATTAGAGAGCTAAATATAATATAATGCACATCACAAAGAAGGCAGCGGCATACAGCAGGAGTTTGCCGGGATTAAGCGGGAATAACGATAATAAGGATGAAGAGAGGGTAAATAAATGAAGAGGGTCGATGAAAAAAGAATAGATGATTTATTGTCACAATTAACGCTGGAAGAAAAAATAACAATGATTCATGGGGAAGGCATCTTCCAGTCGGGAGGGGTTCCAAGGCTTGGCATACCCCCTGTGAAGTTCTCCGACGGCCCAATGGGTGTGCGCAATGAATTCGCCTTGGACAGCTGGATTAATGTAGGAACCACGGACGACTGCGTATCCTATCTTCCGAGCAATAGTGCTCTGGCTTCGACATGGAGCAGAGACATAGCCTATAAAACAGGCATGGTGTTAGGTGCGGAAGCAAGAGGCAGGGGCAAGGATGTAATATTGGCTCCGGGAATTAACATAAAAAGAAGCCCGCTATGCGGAAGAAATTTTGAATATATGAGTGAGGACCCCAGAGTAGTGGAGGAGATGGCCGGGCCTCTTATTAAAGGAATTCAGGAATATGATGTAGCAGCCTGTGTGAAGCATCTTGCGGCAAACAATCAGGAGAGCAACAGGCTGGAGGTGGATACTTACCTGGATGAGAGAACCCTTCGGGAGATTTATTTACCGGGGTTTAAAGCGGCTATTGATAAGGGGGAAAGCTATACCATAATGGGTGCATACAACCGTTTGTACGGGGAGCATGCTTCCCATAGCAAATTCCTGCTTACAAAGCTTCTCAGAGACGAATGGGGATTTGACGGGGCTGTTATCTCAGACTGGGGTGCTGTCCATGATACGAAGGAGGCGGCTGAGTCAGGTCTTGATGTAGAGATGTCTGTCGGTTCAGACTTTGACAATTACTATATGGCGAATCCTCTTCTGGAGGCAGTAAAAAATGGTCAGATGGATGAGGAATGTATTGATAAAAAGGTTCGTAACATCCTAAGAACCATGCTCCGTCTGAATATGCTGGGGGAGGAACAAAAACAGCGCATATCAGGTACGTATAATGCTCCGCTTCACCGGGAAATAATTCTGGAATGTGCAGAAGAATCGGTAATTCTGCTTAAAAATGAGGATAATCGCCTTCCTTTGAAGAAGGAAAACATAAAAACACTGGCCGTAATCGGACAAAACGGAGAGCGCATCCATGCAAATGGCGGAGGAAGTGCGGAAATCAAAGCTCTTTATGAGATATCTCCTCTGCTTGGACTAAAGATGCAGCTGGGCGGCAATGTCACGGTAAAGTATGCAAAGGGCTGCCATGTTCCCACAAAGATAGAAAAAGAGCTTAACTGGCAGAAGGATAGCCTTGAGAAGACATATCTTACCAGGGAAGAAGAACGGCTGAAGCTTAGAGAACAGCAGCTGACACAGGAAATGAAAGAGAAGCAGGAGGAGCTGCTTAAGGAAGCAGTTGCGCTGGCAAAGGAAACCGAAGAAGTGATTATCATTGCAGGGCTGGACCATGAATATGACGTAGAGGGCAAGGACCGGAAGGATATGAAACTGCCCTATGGTCAGGACAGGTTAATCAGAGAGGTTCTCGCCGTAAATCCCAGGGCTGTTGTGGTCATTGTTGCCGGCTCTCCGGTTGAGATGGGCTCCTGGTCCGGTGATGCAAAGGCAATTGTGTGGACTTATTATGCAGGCATGGAGAGCGGAACAGCTTTGGCAAAGATTCTTCTTGGTGTGGTGAATCCATCCGGTAAAATAGCAGAAACCTTTCCTAAAAATCATATGGATTCTCCTGCCCATCGTCTGGGTGAGTTCGGTGATTATGACAGGATTACTTATAAAGAAGGCGTATATGTTGGCTACCGTTATTATGACAGCCATAATATTGAAATAGAATTTCCCTTTGGCCACGGTCTTTCGTATACATCCTTTGAATACAGTAATCTGGAAGTAACGGCAGATGAAACAGATACAAAGGATGATATTCAGGTAAAAGTCCGGATAAAAATTAAGAACACCGGAACAATATCCGGAGCGGAGGTTGTACAGGTCTATGTGGCGGACCTCGAAGCCTCTGTACCGAGACCGGCCCATGAATTAAAGGGCTTTACAAAGGTTTATTTAAGGCCCGGTGAAGAACAAGTAATTACGATTAACCTTCACAAGGATTCCTTTGGCTTTTATGACACAGGCAGGCGTAGCTTTGTGGCAGAGCCGGGTGATTTTGAAATTCAGGCCGGCTCATCTTCCCGGGATATCCGGTTAAGGAAAGTCCTTCGATTGGAGAAGGAATATATCTATTCTTAAATTGACTTTTATAGTAGACTTCGATAAAATGAAGTTAGCAAACTTTAGGAGGAATTTATGGCAATCAACAAGGCAATGAGGATTGCGTTAAAGGCATTGTCATACCCGGATTTGGATGTTAAGAAGAACTATAAGCTGCACAGGCAGATTAATTCGGCAGTCCATCCATACATTCGACCTCGTTATACCATATGGGACCATAAAATTAGCGGAGATGATTATGACATTCCTGTAAGGATATTCTTGCCGCCGGATAAATCAGAGGATGAACTTAATAAAGTTCTGATTTTTTTTCATGGCGGTGGCTGGGTAATCGGTAACATAGACAGTTATAGCAATGTCTGTTCAAATATGGCGAGGCAGACAGGGTATCCGGTTGTGTCGGTAGACTACCGTCTGGCACCGGAATATCGTTTTCCAACCGCTCTTATGGATTGCTATACGGTTACAAGAGAGATATTTTTAGATACCACCTTATTTGGTGTGGAGCAGGAGAATATTATAATTATCGGTGACAGCGCAGGCGGCAATCTTGCAGCTGCGGTATCACTAATGGCAAGGGACCGGGGAGAGTTTGGCGTGTCAAAGCAGATACTTATCTATCCCTCAACCCATAATGACCATAGTGATGAGACAGGATTTTTGTCTGTCAGGGAATATGGAAAGGAATATCTGCTTACCTCCAAAAGATTAAGAGATTATATGGAACTGTATAAAAGCTCAGAGGATGATATGAATAATCCATATCTGGCACCTTTGATAGCAGAGGATTTGTCCAATCAGCCTAAGACTTTGATTATTACGGCGGAATATGACCCTTTACGAGATGAGGGAGAAGCCTATGGAAAGAAGCTGTATGAGCATGGAAATGCGGTAAATATATACCGTATGAAGGATGCACTTCATGGTTTTTTTTCATTGCCAAAGCATTTTGTCCATGTAAAGAGAAGTTATGAACTTATCAATAAGTTCATAAGGGATGGGCGATGAGTTTATTACTGTCAAATTGAGTTAATCATAAAGATACATCGTAATTAAGAAGGAGTAAGTTATTCTATGATCAAAAGAAAGCCTGTTGAATGGACAAGACTAGATAATGCTGCAAAGATATTTCCCCCGACAAGCAATGAGAGGGACACCAAGGTGTTTCGTTTTGTCTGTGAGCTTAAAGATGAGATTGAGCAGGATATTCTTCAGGAGGCTGTCAATAAAACGATGCTTCTTTTTCCGTTTTACCGGTCTGTGCTAAGAAGAGGCGTGTTCTGGTACTATTTTGAAAGTACGGAGCTTATGCCTGAGGTTTCGGAGGAAAGCAGACTGCCTTGCAGCATGCTGTATTATCCCAATCGAAAGAACCTGTTATTTGAGGTCACATACTATAAGAAGAGAATTAATCTGGAGGTGTTTCATTCTCTTACGGACGGAACCGGCGCACTGGGGTTTTTAAAAACACTTCTTTATTATTATATAACGGAATATTATAAGGATGATTTTCGGGATAAGCTTCCTGTGCTGGATTATGATGCTTCTCTTTCGCAAAAGATGGACGACAGCTTTCTAAAGCATTATACTGACAACCGCATACCGAAGAGAATAAGAATAACAAAGGCCTATCGGATTCAGGGAAGGAGAGCGATTGATAACCGTATCAAGGTTATTGAGGGGATTATGCCTGTGAAAGAGGTTCTTGGCCTTGCCCACCGGTATAATACGACACTTACCGTATATCTGGTCTCCCTGTTTATTAAATCCATCTACAGTGAAATGCCCGCAAGGAGCAAAAAATACCCTATCGTATTGTCTGTTCCTGTTAATTTGAGAACGTATTTCCCTTCGGTTACTGCAAGAAATTTCTTTGCAACAATCAGTATAAAATATGATGCGAATGTCTCGGGAGATGAATTAGAAGATATAATTCGTGCGGTCAAGGAAAGTTTTGAAAGGGAGCTTACCCAGGATAAGCTGAAGAAACATATCAATAAGTTGTCCTCTCTGGAGCACAATGCATTCATGCGGGTGGTTCCTTTGGCATTAAAAGACAAGATACTCCGCTTTGCCAATTGGCTTAATGATAAAGGCATAACAGCAACATTGTCAAATGTCGGTAAGGTTAGTATGAATCCCGAGCTGGCACCATATATTAAGATGTTCAACTGCTTTACCAGTGCCAAGAGGCCCCAGATTGCCTTATGTTCGTATCAGGAGAATCTGGTGGTAAGCTTTACCTCTCCTTTTGGCGGAACGGATATCCAGAAGAACTTTTTCAGATACCTGACAAATGAGAATGTAGAGGTTACTATTTCTTCAAATGCCAGAGAAATATAGATTCCAGAGGTGTAAGGTTGAAAGAAATATACTTTCAACCTATGCGCATAGTCTCGCAAGCGAGCCATTAAAACATGCGCAGGAATGGAGAGAATTATGCAAGACTGCAACCACTGTAAAGTAAAGATAAAAGGAGAGCATACGGTTTGCCCGTTATGTGCAGGCATTTTGGAGGATAAGGGGGATTCTGCGGAGGATGTATTCCCTTATATACCTACAATCTATCAGGAATTCAATCTGTTCATACGAATCCTGATACTGATATCCATTGTGGCTGTGGTGGCAAGCTTTGCCATTAATATGATATTTACAGGGAATTCCCGCTGGTCGGTTCTTGTTGCTGCCGGTGTGCTGTGTATGTGGATTAGCCTGTTCTTTATCATACGAAAGAAGAATAACATTGCGAAGACGATTCTATGGCAGGTGGGGATTATCAGCATTCTTTCCGTCATATGGGATTGGTCGATAGGCTGGATTGGATGGTCCATCGATTATGTTGTACCTGCTGTCTGCTTGATTGCGATGATTGTTATGGCGGTAGTAGCGAAGATTTTGAAAATCGGGGTCCGGGATTTGATTATATACCTGCTCATCGATGCGATATTTGGCTTTATTCCCGCTATATTTATTCTATTTAGATGGGTTAATATCCTTTTTCCGTCCGTTATATGCGTGGCGGGAAGCATCATATCCCTCTCCGCCCTGATTCTGTTTGAAGGAGATAACATGAAAGCAGAGTTAAATAAAAGAATGCATATATAGTCCGCTTATCATAAAAAAAATAAAGGAAGGTAAACTTATGAGTACATTTGTTTTAAAGCTGATTGCAATTATTACGATGTTAATAGACCATGTTACATCTGTCTTTGTACCTCCTGATACATGGTTTTATATTGCCGGAAGATTAATAGGAAGACTGGCATTTCCCATCTTTGCTTTTTTATTGGTAGAGGGCTTCTTCCATACCAGCAATATTAAAAAATATCTGACCCGGTTGGGCATTTTTGCTTTAATATCGGAGATTCCGTTTGATTTGGCATTTTATAATTCTATGTATGGCAGGGCAGGCGGTAATATCAGAATAGACCTTCCGAATATGTTCAAGGACGGACAGGTGTTTGATACGGTAATTAGACGGTTCATGGGCCATCAGAATATATTCTTTACACTATTTTTAGGACTTTCGGCGATATGGGTTATGAGTATGGTTGAGAGAAAATACAAGGGTAATATGCTGAAAGTTAATCTGCTGAATGCTGCCGTTACAATCGGCTTCTGTTTTGCGGCCGCCTTGCTGAATACAGATTACGAGGTTATTGGAATCCTTTTTATCGTTGCATTTTACCTGTTCAGGGGAAGCAAGCTCCTGCTTTTTATATCCATGATTATACTGAGCGGCAATATAATTCAAGGTGTTTGTGCTTTATCGATAGTACCGATAGCATTTTATAACGGACAAAAGGGTAAAAGCATAAAATATTTCTTTTATGCATTCTATCCCGTACATTTATTTCTTTTGTACCTTTTATTATTGGTCATTTAAAATCGTAGTTATGTTCTTTTTCCGGAATATAAACATTAGACGGATAATCGTAATGGGAATTTTCCGCCGTATGGGCAGGCTTTTCAGGAAAGTACATCCTGTTGTCTAATTCCGTAATGCTCTTTTCAGAAGGGAAACGATAATAGACCTTTTTGGATGGCTCAAAATACATAAAAATTCCTCCTACTCGCTAGTTTATGGGAAACTATAATTCTTATAATATAATCTTATTATTTGTAATAAGAAAGAATATATACAGGTGCTTTGTACAAAGTACGAACAGAATCAATAAACAGGAAATAAGCAATATTCTAAATCATAAAACGATAATCAGAATTCAGACAAAAGGAGAAAGCAGGTTGCAAAAAGACATATGATTTCATTAAGGCTTGAGGAAGTAAAGTCCTTTATGGCAAAACTTCTTACGAATACTTTATTTGACGAATTTGTATTAAAGGAGATGGAGATTCAGACCTTTACAACCTTTCATATATCCGGGCAATTTCATGAAAAATTTTTCTCCGATGAGGAATTGAATGAAAGAGATAATTGCAAAGTGGTTTTATGGCGGGATATACGGAGTATTGCATTATCTATCATACGGGGAATGAATACGCCTCTTTTGACGAAGATAGTGTTTCAGCTTCCTGAAAAACAGGCGGTTGTTCTGGTAGAAAGCCTTGGAACGAATTTGAAATCCGAAGATGTAGGCGGATTATATATCAATGTACGGTTTGAGAATAAAGAGCTTCATATGATTACCGGAACCGCCATCAAGACCTTTACCTTGGATAAAACCCTGGAACAGGAATGGGATGCATGGGTAAAGCGGTTTCTGGCAGATGAGGGGATTATATTTGAAGAGGAATAAAAAATAAATTATTAGCACTCACTTAATGTGAGTGCTAAATTTTTCTTGACATTTTATACTAAGCGTATTATTATAACTGATAAAAGGAAATAAAATTTACAGTAGGAAAGGAGAAAATATGAGTACTGAAAGAGGAAGTTTATCAATCAATTCGGAAAATATATTTCCTATTATTAAGAAGTGGTTATATTCAGACCATGACATCTTTGTCCGTGAATTAATATCGAATGGCTCGGATGCGATAACCAAATTAAAGAAGCTTGAAATTATGGGAGAGGCAGACATACCGGAGGACAACCATTATAAAATTATTGTTACAATAAATCCGGAAGAAAAGACCATCACATTTTCCGATAACGGTATCGGAATGACAGCGGATGAGGTGAAGGAATACATCAATCAAATTGCATTCTCGGGTGCACAAAAATTCCTTGAGACCTATAAGGATAAGACGAATGAAGAACAGATTATCGGACATTTCGGACTTGGCTTCTATTCGGCATTTATGGTTGCTGACAAGGTTACAATTGATACGTTGTCATGGCAAAAGGAGGCCGCTCCCGTGCACTGGGAATCAGACGGCGGCACGGAATATGAGATGGGCGAAGGAACAAGGACTGAGAGAGGAACCGATATTACTCTGCACCTTAATGAAGAAAGCTATGAATTCTCCAACGAATACCGTATCAAAGAGGTTCTTGTAAAGTACTGCTCGTTTATGCCGGTAGAGATATATTTTAAGAATGCCAATACTCCTGAAGAGGAGGAAAAGGAAGAAGCCATCTCGACTACGGTTGATGAAGAAGGGAATGCTGTAGAAGAGGCTGATGAGAAAAAGGAAGACAAGAAGCCAAAGCCTATTAATGAGACGAATCCTTTATGGACAAAGCATCCCAATGATTGTACGGAAGAGGAATATAAGAAATTTTACAGAGAGGTTTTCCACGACTATAAGGAGCCTTTATTCTGGATACACCTCAATATGGATTATCCTTTCAATTTAAAGGGAATATTGTATTTCCCCAAGATTAATACGGAATATGATTCAATTGAAGGTATGATAAAGCTGTATAGCAATCAGGTGTTTATTGCGGATAATATCAAAGAGGTTATTCCAGAGTTTTTGATGCTCTTAAAGGGTGTTATCGATTGTCCGGACCTTCCGTTGAATGTATCCCGGAGTGCCTTGCAAAATGACGGCTTTGTAAAGAAGATATCGGATTATATTACTAAGAAGGTAGCGGATAAGCTTGCCGGAATGTATAAGGTAGAAAGAGAAAGCTACGAGAAATTCTGGGATGATATCAATCCTTTCATTAAATTTGGCTGTTTGAAGGATGATAAATTCAGCGAAAGAATGAAGGATTCCATCATATATAAGAATCTGGAAGGCAAGTATATATCGCTGGATGAATATATAGAGGCATTAAAGCCCGAAGCATCCGGTGAAAAAGAAGCTGCGGGGGAGGATACCGCCGAGAAAGAAAAAGAAGAAAAAGTACCTGCGGATGAAGAAGCGAAAGATGAGAATAAAGAAGATAAGGACACAGTGGAGAATACTGCTTCTGATGACGGGGATGAGGTTAAGGAAGAAGATAAGACGGTTGTGTACTATGTAACGGATGAGAAGCAGCAAAGCCAATACATCAACATGTTTAAGGAAGAAGGTCTGGATGCATTTATCCTGTCGCATAATATTGACCAGCCATTTATAACCCATGTGGAGTATAAGAATCAGAAGGTAGTATTTAAGCGTATCGATGCGGACATAACGGACAGCTTCAAGGCCGAAACGAAAAAGAAGGACAAGAAGATTCTAAAGAGCAATACCGATGCCATGACAAAATTATTCCAAAAGGTCTTAGGCAAAGAAAAGCTGGAGGTCAAGGTAGAGAAGCTTAAGAATGATAAGGTGTCCTCAGTAATTACGCTGTCGGAAGAAAGCCGGAGAATGCAGGACATGATGCGGATGTATAACATGGGAGGCATGGATACCGGAGCATTTGGAAGTGGAGAGACCCTTGTGCTGAATGCCAATCATCAGCTGGTTCAGTACATCATTACCAATGAAAGCTCCGAGCATACGCCCATGATATGTGAACAGCTGTATGACTTGGCTTACCTGGGTCATAAACAGTTAGAGCCGGAAGCCATGACGAAGTTCATACAGAGAAGTAACGATATCATGCTGCTCTTAGCCAAATAAGATAAACAGGAGTGCTGGTTTCTATAATCTTTTATAGAGATGCAGCACTCTTTTTATGTCTGTAAATAATAAATAGAATATATTGCGGTAAAAATAAATATGAAAATAATATAAACATTCTAATTTTTTAGTATGGTACTTGAAAAAACACAAAAAATACTTTATTATATATAGTAATAAAAACTATGTAATAGGGATGTTGATATAATAAGACCTGGAGATGTAAATAGCACCCAAAGAGAATGATATGCTTTGGAGCAATTATATATAAGCACTGGAGGAGAAATATGAACCATAGAATATTAGTAG
>JAEZXP010000145.1 GCA_023419655.1 Bacillota bacterium
TAATCATATCACGGCCGGGTAATGCCAGGTCGGGACCAAGGAATGCCTTAAGGTCAGATAAATGTGAATCAATATAAGGAGCTAAATCAGCAAGACCACCTAAATCACGGTAGTTTGCAATTAAGTCACCGCTGTATGTCAAGCATACATCAGGAGCAGTATTGGCAGCCATCAGGTTATTAAGCTGATCTGTCTCTTCCCAACGGGACACTGCTACGAAGGTAACTCCAATATTAAGCTCTTCCAATACTTTTTCTTTAATCCAATCGGTATAGTAGTTGTTGGTAGGGTCTGTCTTTCCACCGTCTGTACCACGATCAAAGATTTCAACCGTAATCTCACTGTACTCCGGCTTCTCCACTACAGGGTCACCGCCATTGTCTTTATCGCCCCCATTGTCATTTGAATCTGTCGGAGTCTTAGTAGGTGTAGTATTTCCCGGATTTTTATCACCGTCTTTCTTACAACCCCCCAAAACGCTGACAACCAACATGCAAACAAGTAGGATTGACAACAATTTCTTTTTCATTTTACATCCTCCTATATATTTTTTTTATAAATCACAACGAATGTACTATACATATCGTTGAAATTTAACCTGATTAGTGCTGCACTCACTATTCTTTAATTGCTCCAAGCGTAACACCGGTTATAAAATACCGCTGCAGCCAAGGATAAATCAGCAAAATAGGAACCGTTGCAAACATAACTGAGGCGGCTTTTAACCCCTCACTTGCTACCGGTGCGGCAAAACCCTCCTGTTGAGCCGTCTCAATCGAGGATCTGTTGTTGATAACCTGATACAGCTTCAACTGAATCGGTGCATATTTCGGATTGGAGATGTACATCAACGCATCCGAAAAACCATTCCATCTGCCTACCGCATAAAATAGCGCCAGCGTTGCCATAACCGGTTTTGACAGAGGCAGGTATATCCGGATAAGGACATTGATGGGACCTGCTCCGTCCAATTGCGCCGATTCCCTCAAACTTTCAGGAACCGTATCAAAAAAGCTTCTAAGTATAATCATATTAAAAATTGAAAGGCAGTTGGGTATAATCAGTACCAACGGATTATCAATCAAATTCAACTGCTTCATCAATAAATAGTTCGGTATGGTACCCGCACTAAAATACATTGTTAGCAGCATCATGCCGTTGTAGAACTTTCTGCCCTTCAGGTCACTGTAAATCAAAGGATAAGCTGCTAAAATTGTTATCGTCAGTGAAATCAGCGTACATATAAGTGTTAAAAGAGCTGTCCACCATAAAGAACGAACAAAGGCCTTATCCTGCAACACATAGAAGTAGGATTCCCAGGTAAATCCAACCGGCCAAAATGATACCCTGTTATTAATCATTGCCTGTGAAGAACTCAAAGACCTGGCAAGGATATTAATCATCGGTAACAAGCAAACTAAAATAAACAGAAAACACACCGCTGCAATAATTAGATCGTCAATTTTTCTTTTTCTAGATTTAACCATCTGTCCGACACCCCCTTACCATATTCCACGTTCGCCAAAACGCTTGGCGATTGCATTTGCAGCAAATAAGAAAATAACGCATACTAATGATTGGAACAGTCCAACAGCTGCCGTAAGGGAGAATTGGAATCCTCTTATACCTACGCGATATACATAAGTACTCAAAACATCAGCCACATTCATTACCAAGTCATTTTGCATAGCAAACGGACGGTCAAATTCACTTCCTAAGATACGTCCCATATTCATGATTAACAATACAATAATCGTGGAACGGATACCCGGCAAGGTAATATGCCATATCTTCCTTAGTCTGGAAGCGCCATCCACTTCTGCTGCTTCATATAATTCGGGATTAATACCGGTAATCGCAGCAAGATAAATAATTGTATTCCAACCCATTTCCTTCCATAGTCCTAAAGCAATGTAGGTTGCAACATACAATCCGTTTTCCATAAGGAAATTAATCGGGCCAACACCTGATTTACCCAGCAGTATGTTAACAACACCTGTACGAGGCGCCAGCAACTGCTTTGCAATACCACTTATGATAATCCATGATAAAAAGTGGGGCAGATAAACGATGGTCTGGGTAACTCTCTTATATCGTTTAAATGCAAGCTCGTTTAAAAGTATCGCAAGAATAATCGGCAACGGAAAACCAAACAACAAATCAAGCCCGTTCAGCATCAGGGTATTGCGCAGAGCATTCCAAAAATCCTTTGTCTGAAAGGCCTTCTGAAACCACTTAAATATGGGCTCTGACCATGGCGAGTCCCATACGCCCTTAAACATATTATAATCCTTAAATGCCATCGAGATATTTGTCATGGGCAAATACCTGAATATAATAGCAAATGCCACCGGTATTACCAACATCAAATAAAGAGTCCACGTTTTCTTTATATAAAGAAAAGCCTTTCGCGCGGATCGTTTTTGTTTCATATTAGTCCCCCTTGTACTTTTTTAGCAAAATTCTTGTGTCAATATTAGTATCGGCACCATAGACATATTATAACCCAAATTAAAAATAATAGCAAAAAAAATATGCAAGTTACACAAATATGCCATTTATTATTACACAATTTAATTCATTATAACAATGAAATGCAGAAAAAAACATGGGCAAACTATTGAAAATATGTAAAAATCATGGGTCACTTTACATAATAATAGCAACTTATATCAATTGACACTGTCTGATGATTCGTATAAACTTAAAATATAGAACAAATAACTTTATAGTCTGTACACTTAGAATTGGAGAAAATTATGGATTATGAATTCTTAGATAATATAACAGCTACCGTGGATTATTATAATCATCGAATTTGTACGGCAAACTGGGAGATTGAAGAAGTCGTCATGGATTTCGTGGATATTTCCTATATTATAAGCGGACAGGCAGAATATATAATAAACGGAACAAAATATATCGTTTCATCCGGTGACCTTCTTTGTATTCCGCAAGGCAGCACCCGCTCTGCCACATGTAATCCTGATTCCCTGATGGAATGCTATTCCATCAACGGGAAAATAAGAAATATTAACGGCAAGGATGTAACTTTGCCTCTTCCGCTTATCCGCAATATCGGATTGCATAAGGACATCATGGATTTATACAGCAATCTGAATACCGTCTGGACACTTAAAGACCCCGGTTACGTCCTAAGGGCCCGGGGGCTGTACCTGATGATATTGCAGCGCTACTTTCAAATCATAATCTTTCAGAAAGATACCAGTCTTGTGGATACAAGGATTAAAAAGGTTCTGCATTATATGTCCGTCCATTACAATGAACCTTTAACCGTACAGGGTATGGCGGAGCTTGTGAATCTAAGTGACATGTATTTTGGCAATCTGTTCAAAAAAGAGACCGGTATGTCCTTTCGAAACTTCCTAACCGTGATTCGTATGAACCGGGCGGAGGACATGCTATACAGCGGTGAATATAAAATACACGAAATCGCTGATGCCTGTGGCTTTTCCGATGTTTTCTATTTTAGCCGGATATTTAAAAAATACAGAGGCGTTGCACCATCAGAGGCCATCAGGCAGCGAAAATCGCGGGATAAGCAATGTCAATAGATTCGTTATCAGTTTCCAAAATCGCCGGTATAGCTGACCAATGCCGCACTATATACGCCTTCCAGCTGTGACAATGTTGATACGAATGCCGTATCGTCCGATTTTAATTTCATCTCAACGGTTAGTTCAATGTTGTCACCGAATATCGTCTTATTCTTTAAGGCATATTTCATATCGGACAATACCTTTAATACTTCCTCTGCGGATTTTTGCTCATACTTGACAATGAGCAGATACACGTATGACTGCGTTTTAACTTTAACCATAAATATGTATACCAGAGATATCAATATCGTACAGACAAAGGACATCAGATATAGATTGGCTCCGCAGGTAATACCGACAGAGATTGCAAAGAACAAAAATCCTACATCCAGCGGGTCTTTAACGGCTGTCCTGAATCTCACGATTGACAATGCACCGACCATACCCAAAGACAGCACAACGTTTGAACTGATTGTTAATACGATGAATGTCGTAATCATACTTACAAGAACCAGCAGAATATTAAAATTATGACTGTATAAGACTCCCTTATAAAAATACTTATACACAAAATAAATAATCATACCGCAGATGTATGCGGCCAACAGTGACATAACGATTGTGTAAAAATTCAGGTCCATGGAAGCGTCGTTCAAAAAGCTTTTTTTAAAAATGTCAGAAAAATTTGTCATACTATTCTCACCTTTCTATTGATATCTCTGCATAGAACATATTTTGATATTGCACATTTAACCATTCGGTCTGTAGGTATCAGCTTCCGTATATAATCCGGAAGATAATCGTCATATTTTACTTCCAGTATCATCCTGTCCTCCAGCGGAATCTGGACGGTTCCATAATCCCGGTGAAAGACATCCAGGTCTCCTATGGAGACCGATAGATTCTTGTCAAAGGTAATTCTTACATTTCCAAGAGGATGAACATATGCCTCTCTCTGATATTCAACAACGGTTACCGGCCGAAGCTGCCTTGACGTATGACCGGCATACAGCTTGCTGCATATTTCCTCCGGTCTGGCAATCAGAAATTCATAATCTCCCTGAAGAATACGGTTATATTCTTCTCTGGTCAGTTTTGCCCACTGCTTTGCAATATAATGGTCAAACTTGCTTTTACACTCCAGCTTTATACAATCATCCTCATGGTTATACAGTCTTATCCTGTATTTTTGCCTGAATTGTGCGCCTTCTACCTTATCGTCCATGGCGGAATTAAATATATCGTCAAAATACAGGCTGCTAATCAGATATCCGTCTTCTTTCATATGGCGGTCCGTCATAAGCACATGCCGTATGCGTTCCCTTAGCTCATGGTATATAAAGCTGTTAATATAGAACTTATATTCATGCCGAAGCTTATAGCCCTTATACTCCATTTCCTCCCCCTATCCATGTAATATTCTTAATAACTACTCCTTATACAAATCCATAAATTCATTATAATTCATAAGAATTCTTTCATCTATCTGCCCCAGATAAGCCATATGCTCGTTAAGCGGTATCGTCGAAATCACGTTATCCGGATACCGGTTCATCATTTCCAATAGTATGGGCTTGTAATAGGTGATTAAAGACCCTACTTTGCCGGAGGAGAACGGACCGGATATAAGCTCCCTCATCTTCCCCTTAAGCTTTTCTGCATTCCCCGCCTGCTCCAGATATCTTCTATGTAAAATAACATTTTCCATCCGCTCATAGATACCGGCCGCAGCTGCTTCGTCTTCCATCCACCAGAATATACCGTCAAAGTCCCAGGGCAGAAAATAGAAAACCGGCGAATTGCTGGGGTTGTATAGCAGGAACCCTTCGGACATGGCATCTGCATTGCCCAGAAGAATATTAACCGATAGCCATGTGAGGTAATTGTCCTCATTAAAATATGTCTTAAATACATCATCAAAATCCTTGTTATTATCACTCAAATCTTTAAGCATCTGTATCAGTTTCCTATGGTCCTTACCTTCCCGTATACCCAGCACGGTTTCGAATGCCTTCTCATCATATTCATCATCATCCGAATTCTTCAGCTGTGGGGCAAGCTGAAAATAAAAATCCTCCGCCTTGTACAGACTGCCGTTCTCATCCAGCCCGTGGGACCTCAAATACGTCTTGTTAGGCTGCTCTATATGCGTATATAACCCATATGAATGAAATTCGTTTTTCCCATCACTTGAGGAATCATCCCGGATAAATACCTCTGTAAAATTGGTACGAAATCCGGTTATATGCTCCAGGTCAATGATAAGGTCATGGGCAAGCTTATTGGCAATACGGCTGGGGTCGTTCGCTTCCTTATTAAGATTAAATACCGATTGTCCGTGAAAAGCATCCTTCCCGTCCATGAACTTAATCCGGTATGATTTTAAAGCAGCTTCAGGATTTCCTCTGACCCTTATCGAGGCATTCGGCATGTTTATCGGCTGTCCTCCCGGCTGCCTGTCTCTTGATAAAAATTGTACATTCGCATCCAGTACCGGACTGTTCTTATCCCACGACGCAATTAAATCAAAAGAAGAGAAATCATGAAGCTTTCCTTCCTCATCTCTGGTTGAAAACACATTGATATAAACATTGGACAGCTCTCCGGGCTTATACCCTTTATATATACTTTTATTCTCTCTAAGATTTGTATTCTTATTAACAGAAACTGAACCGGTTTCTGTATAAGCATCCCGGTTGTCACTCTTTGTATCTTCTGCTGGTTTGGTTAAGTATAGGCAAAAAAATAAAATCAGTGCAATGATGACACTTAAGCTCAAACTGATTTTTTTCACTCTATCCGAATTCATATAATTACTCCCAATTTTCTTTTTAAAAATACAATTAATATCATCATACTCTATTTTACATAGATTTGCAATAAAGCTTACATAATTTTTGTAGATTTTGCTTATATCTTCTATTTTATTTGTGACTAATTAACAATAATAAAAGCAATTTTATTGAAATCATTTACATTTATATTCATCCGTGTTACTATAGCTGCACATCTATTCCTCACATTCATTGAATGGAGGATTCGAATGAACCGTATGAAAAAAATCTTACTTTCAATTTTATTAAGCGTTATATCTGCAATTCTTATTTTTCCGGTACACTCCAAGCATTCAGAAGCATCCCTCTCCTTTGTTGTCTTGTCGGCTTACAGTAAAACCTTAAAAATCGGTGACGAGTTCTATCTCGCTGCCGTCGCTTCAAACGGCAAGCTGCCAAAATGGACCAGCAGCAGCTCCCGGATAGCCTCTGTCAATTCCTACGGGAAGGTTACTGCTAAAAAAGAGGGGACTGCCACAATTACTGCTAAAGTAAATAACGGAGAGGCTTCTTGTAAGGTAACAGTTAAGAAAACTGAAGTCAAGATAAGTAAAGCCAGTATTTCTATTGAGCGGGGTGAAAGCTTCGCCCTCTCTGCCACTACCTCAAACCAATCTCCCGTTGTCTGGAAAAGCAGCCATAAAAGCATCGCATCAATTGACGAGAATGGTCTGATAACCGGATTAAAGCCCGGAACATCCACCATTACTGCCTCTGCTGACGGTACGAATACAACCTGTATCGTAACCGTTAAGTATCCTGCCGTTACGATGAACCGCAAAACGGTGACCATGTACCGCGGACGGAGTATTAAGCTTAAGGCAAATGTATCCTCCGGAATCCAGCCTGTCTGGAAGTCAAATAAAAAAAGTGTGGTTACTGTTAATCCGGACGGCACCATTACCGCCATAAAGAATGGAACCGCAACAATAACCGCCACCGTAGACCGTGTATCAGCAACCTGTGAAATCATTGTAAAAAAGCCTGATATTACGTTAAGTAGTTCCGAACTTACCGTAAAGACCGGCCGCGAAGCATCCCTTCACGCACAGGTATCCTCGGGTAATTATCCGGAATGGTCAACCAGCAATCCGAATGTTGCTGCCGTAGATTCCCGGGGAAAAATTACAGGAATCAAAAAGGGCCAGGCGTATATCTATGCCCAGGAAGACGGAACGAAGGTAAAATGCACTGTATATGTAACTGATTAACTTATATCATGTGGGGAATAGATTCTTTTTAAATATTTTTAATTATTTTCAATTTACCTATTGCAATTAATAAAAAAGTGTGCAATAATATGTATACAATTATATTGTATACAATTTTTATGAAAGTAAAAATTTTAATGTTACTTAATAATTATTACCTGATTTAAGGAGGACAAATATATGTTTAAACAAATCGAACTTAACTATGATTTTAATGCACTGGAGCCCCATATTGATGAATTAACCATGAACACCCATTACTCAAAGCATCACGCTGCCTATACCAATAATTTAAATGCCGCTCTTGAGAAATTACCCCAGCTAAAGGATTCTTCCATAGAGAACATTCTTGGTAACCTTTCCGATATCACGGATGAAGCATTAAGAACCACCGTAAGAAATAACGGAGGCGGCTACTATAACCACAACCTGTACTTTGCCACCCTAAGACCCGGAGGAAGCAAGAAGCCCGAAGGAGAATTGGCGGATAAGATTGATAAGCATTTTGGCAGCTTTGATGCCCTAAAGGAAAAGCTGACCTCTGCTGCCGTGGGGAGATTCGGTTCAGGCTGGGCATGGCTGTCGGCTGATAAGAACGGCGCTCTTCAAGTCTCTTCCAGCCCCAATCAGGATAATCCGATTATGTACAGCGAAGGATTAACCCCTATCCTGGGCATCGATGTATGGGAGCATGCTTACTATCTCAAATATAAGAATCTCCGTGCCGACTACATCAACGCATTCTTTGAGGCCGTTAACTGGGATGAGGTCGCCGCAAACTACAATAAGGCAAGATAGATACAGCAAAAGAAGGTGCACGATGGTTATACCTGTGCACCTTCTTATATCTTTTGATATGCTTTTTTATGAATTAACCTGTGCGATTAACTCCACTTCTACTAAAACTCCCTTAGGAAGGTCTTTTACTGCCACACAGGAACGGGCCGGCCGGCCTGTAAAATATTCGGCATAGACCTCATTAAATGCTGCAAAGTCTCCCATATCATATAGGAAGCAGGTTGTCTTAAATACATTCTCAAAGGAAGTGCCTGCTTCTTCAAGTATAGCCTGCAGGTTCTTCATCACCTGTACTGTCTGCTCCTTAATTCCTCCCTCTACAACTGCTCCGCTGGCAGGCTCAAGGGGAATCTGTCCCGATGTATAAAGCACACCATTTGTAACGATGGCCTGACTGTAAGGTCCGATTGCAGCAGGTGCTTTTGTAGTGCTCACTTTCTTCATAGGAAACGCCTCTTTTCTTGGTTTTTATAGATTATAGCATAAAATGAGCGGATTATAAACTCGAAAGTCTACGACTTTCGAGTTCGCGTTGCCCGCACCGTGAGAACAAACGAATCCTTAAATCGAAAAACAGCTTTATGATTCGCTTGTTTCTCACGGTTCTTCGCTTATTCGCGTAAAATATTTTATAGACGGATGGCTATTTTTAGTATATAATAATACCGTTTTTAAAAAATATGAAAAATAAGGAGTTTAACTACATGTGGTTCTTTTTTGCATTATTAACTACACTCTCATGGGGTACAGCTGATTTATTCTACAAAAAAGGCTCGGACAGCAAAGACAAGTACAGTACAGTCAAGATTGGAATTATGGTAGGCTTTGTAATGGGCATTCACGGTCTCCTCTACATGCTGATTGAGGGGATAACCTTTGATCCTTTTGATATCGTAAAATATCTTCCCGTGTCCTTCTTCTACATAGTATCCATGCTGGTCGGATACCTCGGGCTTCGTTATATCGAGCTTTCCATCTCTTCACCTGTACAAAATTCATCCGGTGCTTTAACAGCCATCGCACTTATTATATTGTTTCCCCAGGAGCTGAGCACTCTTAATATTGTGGGAATTGTATTAATAACCGGCGGCGTCATCGGTTTGGCCGTTTTGGAAAGAAAATTGCAGGTTACCGCACTGAAAGCCGACAAGCAGACAATCAACCCAAAGTATCAGATTGGCGTCCTGGCGATAACATTCCCTATTCTGTATGCAATCCTTGATGCCATCGGAACAGCTGCCGACGGTATCTATCTGGATGAGCTTAGTTTAATCAGTGAGGAAGCCGCTCTTTTGGCATACGAATTCACATGGTTTTTATATGCCGTTATTGCCCTTATATACCTTACGGTTATAAAGAAACAGAAGTTCAACCTGCTAAAGGAGCCTGTCAGAACTTCCGCGGCAGTATTTGAGACGGCAGGACAATTCTTCTATGTATTCGCCATCTCAAATAACGCTGTCATTGCGGCTCCCCTCATCGCATCCTATAGTATCGTGTCGGTTATCCTGTCCCGTATCTTCTTAAAAGAAAAGCTTAGCAAGCTGCATTACATCCTGATTGTAATCGTTATGGTTGGAATAGCGGTCTTAGGCTTCGCCGAAGAGCTATAGCATGTCAATAATTATTGCAGCTGCTGTAAAAGGCACCGCACTCCCGGCATAGGGGGTACGGCGCCTTTTAATATACCATTCTTAATTCTTTTATAGTTGTCTGAGCAGTTCTTCCTTTGCATAAGAAATTGCTTTTGCCACACTGCCTTCCTCAAAGGGAACGGACAGATTCGCCAGCTTGAGCATATTCAGATAATTTGTGCTTGCACCCACCCTGCAAAGAGCCAGATAATCCTTCCAGGCCTGCTCTTTATCCTCTGCATAACGCTTCTTGAATTCCATTGCACCCATCGTTGTCAGCGTATAATTAATATAATAGAAGGGATACAGGAAGATATGCAGCTTATGATACCAGTATCCGCCTCTTTCCATGAACTCATCATCCTCGTATCCGCGCCATGGCATATACTTTTCCTCCAGCTTATGCCACTCGTAGGTCCGCTCCTTCGGCGTAAGCTCCGGCTTTTCATACATAATATGCTGGAATTCATCCACGGCAACGCCAAAGGGAACAAAGGTCAGCGCCTCCTGCAAATGTGCAAATCTAAACTTGTCGGCATCCTTGCCGAAAAACTGCTCCGCATACGGATAAGCGAATTGTTCCATTGCCATGGAATGGATTTCGGCAATGTCCGTACTTGGTGTATAATAGTTCATCGTCTTCTGTGCCCGCATGGCTTCATAACCGGCGAAGGCATGGCCAAGCTCATGGGTCAGAACCTGCATGTCGAATATCGTATGGTTGAAGCAGGAGAATACATAGGGCGCCTTATAATCCATAAGCTCCGTCATATACCCGGTAGACGCTTTATTTGGCTTGTTTTTCAAATCCATCAGCTGATGCTTTATCATAAAGTCAATAAATTCACCGGTCTCAGGGCTTAAATCATGATACATCTTCTGCGCTTCCTTAACAAGATAATCCTCGTCACCAACCGGCTCTGCATTCCCATCCGGATAGATGTATTTTTCATCATATACTTTAATCTTGTCTACTCCTATTCTCTTTGCCTGCGCCTGATATAGCTGTTCGCACAGCGGAACCAGCTCCCTGCGTACCTGCTCACGAAAAGCGGCAACTTCTTTTTGTCCGTAATCACTGCGTCCCTGCTGCATATAGCCAAGAGGAATGAAATTATCATACCCCAATACTTTGCCCATTTCATTTCGTATGCTTACAAGCTCTGCGAATATTTCCTCCATCTCATCCTCATTGGAATGGTAAAAATCCGAATAGGCTTTAAAAGCAGCCTTACGCATATTTCTGTCAGGATGCTCAAAATACTTCTGTACGCCGTATAAATTCAAGGTTTGTCCGTCAAAATCAATCTTAGCGGTAGCCATAAGCTTCTGATAACGCATGGTCAGCTTTGCCTCCTGCTGGAGATATGGAACCAGCTCATCCTTGAATTTATCTACCTCCCGTTTTTCAATAACGAGAAATTCCGGGCCATATTCAGCAGAAATCTCCTCGGTGAACTTACAGTCCAAAAGCGCCTTACTTACCTTTGTCATCTCAACCCCGGCAGCCGCGAACTGCTCATCATTATGCTCTACTTCCTTCTCATAGAATTCGTCCGTTGTATCCAGGGTATTGCGTATATAAGCTATCGTTGACATCGTCGCGGCAGCGCCAAACAGCTTATCTCTTCTTTCAATAACCGCCTGTATGTCACTGTAGGCTTTGGCATTTTCTATCTCCCCGACCATCTCCAGACATTCTTCCCTCAACTTCTCTACATCAGGCCTCACATACTCTATCTGTGCAAATGTAAAATCCGTCATTCCTCTTTCTCCTTTCGCCGCTATAGGCGGCATAAAATAGTCTTTAATTGAATTATAATTTTTTGAACCCGCATAGTCAATCAAATAAAACCAATATCATGAAATCTCCCATCTTGCCCTGCTGCCCTTTTCTCCCTTTGTCACAATAAGCTTCGTGCCTATCTGTGCCTTAAGCTCGGTAACATGGGATATAATTCCGACCAATCTCTTTCCCCCGGACAAATCATTCAGTATCCTTATGGCCTGCATCCGGGTATCGTCACTTAATGAGCCGAAGCCCTCGTCGATGAACATCGTATCGATATGTATCCTTCCTGCGGTATTCTGAATAATATCCGACATCCCAAGGGCCATGGCAAGAGCAGCCATAAAGGATTCCCCTCCCGACAAGGTCTTTACATCACGAACCTGGTCATTAACCATGCTGTATATATCCAGGTCCAGACCCACTTCACCCTGTCCTGACAGCTCCTCCATATCCCGGCATTTTAATATAAACTGGTTATTGGACATGGTATATAGCCGCTTATTCGCCTCATGCAGAATCATACTAAAATACCTTCTCTGGATATAGGTCTGAAAGTTCATATGCCTGCCGTTGAGTTTTCCATTGGCAGTATTGGCCAGCCTGTTTATATTCCCGAAGGTCTTCTTTATCTTCTCTCTCTCACGGATAAGCCTTGTGACCTTCTTATATATCTCCTCATCCCTTGTACGGATGCCATATACAGCCTTGCCTTCCCTTTCCAGTTCCTCTTTAATCTCTGTAAATTCCGTTCTCCTTTCTTCCAGTTCGGTTGTCTGAATTCTGGATTTATCCTTCGTCTGCTCGCTAAAGTTCTTCACATTGGTCTCATTTTCAATGATTTCTTCACGGTATGATTGCAAGGCAAGGCTTAATTCTTCAAGCCTTTCGGAGCCAATCAGCGCATGATGATAATCCTCCCGGCCGCAAAAGCCCTGTATCTCAATCTCATGGTTCAATGCGGCCTCCAGTACCTTCATCTCTTCTGTAAGCCGGAATAAGCTTTTTTCTTCTGCTTCCAGACTGCCTTTGATTTCAGCCTCCTTATTAACCGCAGACTGATATTCCTCCACTGCTTTTTCCTTTGCTGTCTCAAGCTCCTGCTGCTTGGCTTTGAATGCTAAAAGCTCCTCCAAAGCCCGGATTTTACTTTCATAAATCAAGTCTTTCTTCAGGGCCGCTATCAGGGTATCCGTCTTTGCAAGACTTACAGCCAGCTCATTTAACGCCTTATCGGTCTCTTCTTTCTCATACTCATACCTCTCCAGAATCTCCTCCAGAGATTTTATTCTCGCCTGATTCGAAATATATATCCCGCCTGCTTCCTCTGCCTGATTTCTTCTGTCTGTTTCATCCTTCAGTTGCTTTTCACATTCCTCCAGCATCGACTGGATATCGGTATCTGCGATGGTGTCGGGATTAAAGGATGCCGTCATAATTTTCTTTCCTTCATTATCTGCCCGCTCCCGCTCTATTTCGTAGCTTTTTACAGCCTTTTGCAATTCTTCATATTTCTTTTGCTTTGTATGAAGCGCTTCCTCCATCTTGGCCTTCGCATCCCTAAGCTGGCTTTCATCGATAATCCATTCTGTGCTTACCGCCTTATCCGGGTGGGTGACAGAGCCGCACACAGGACATGGACAGCCTTCCTCCAGGGCTGCTGCAAGTACTCCTGCCTGTCCTTCTATAAAGCCGTGATACAATTCATCATACATATCCCTTTTTAATTCATACTCCCTTTCGATTTCCTTATATTCTTTATTCTCCCTTTCATAATCTGCCTTCCGCGTTTTCATTAACCGGACAGCGTTCAGCAATGCCTCCAAAGCATCTTTCCTTTCAGTCCGTTTTTCAACCGAATATTTCAGCGGTACATACTGGTCCGAAATAATCTTAAGCTGCTCCTGCTGCTTCTGCAATGCTCCTTTAGCTTCCCTCGTCTTATTTGTATTTTCAATCAATTCGTCATACTCTGTCTGGGCTGCAGACCGGCTCTTCTCCAGAGTTGACTTTTCTTTATTATTTGTATCAAGCTCTTCATATTTTGGTAAAAGCTCATTCATACTGCTTATCCTTGAGACGAATACCGGATTGTTCTTCTTATATTCTTCTTCCTTCTCCTCTTTCTCCTGCTTTAACTGCTCCAGCTTTTCCTTATTATCCTCAAGCCTGCTGTTCATCTCCTTTATTCTTTCATGGCATTCCGATAATTCCTCCTGTTTGCTAAGATAAGCTTTTTCCTTCGGCAGGATTATCAAGGCTTTTTTTCCCGCCTCTATCCGGGCTTTGACAGAGGCCATCTCATCCTTTCGGCTGTCCAGTTCCTCCTTTTTCTGCAAAGCCACTTCTAACAAGGAGAACAGCTTATTGATATCCTCCGCCTGTTTTATTCTTGTGTTCAGTTCCTCCAGCTCCTGCCCCTTCATGGCAAGCGCTTCGGTAATTTCCTTTTCCTTCGCTTTTGCCTCATCAATAATCCGCTTTATAAGCCCCAATTGCTTATCTTGCTCACTCTCCATAAAATCCGGCATCTCTGTCCACTGTGATTCTAGTTCGCTGTCCCTTACGCATTCTATATCTCCGGTCTCACGGATAATTGCTTTACGGTTATCCTCCAATTCCCCATGCATGGCCTTTGCCCTGTTCCTTAATTCTTCCTCAATCCTCCAGTAGATGCTGGTGTTAAATATCTTCGTAAATATCTCCTTACGTTCTCTTGAGGATGCATGAAGCAGCTTTAGAAAATCTCCCTGGGCTATCATTGCAGTCTGCGTAAATTGATTCACGTCCAGGCCGATAATATCAATAATCTTCTGATTCGTTTCCTTTATCTTTCCTGCGTATTGCCGGCCGTCAGGCAAAATAAGCGTAACCGCAGGCTGTTCTGTGGTCATTGTATAGTCCCCGTCCTTGTTCCGTCTCTTACTCACACGGCTTTGTCTGGGACTTCGGATGATTGTATAGGTCTCCCCGCGGTATGCAAAGCTGTATTCTACATAGGTAGCCGTATCATCATCCGCATACTGGCTGCGCATCATTTCACCATTTCGCTTCCCGCCGCTTGTCTCATCATACAGCGCATAGGTAATGGCATCAAATATCGTGGTCTTTCCTGCTCCGGTATCCCCTGTTATGAGAAATATTCCGTTATGGATATCTGAAAAATCAATCACCGTCTCCCCGCCGTAGGAGCCGAAGGCAGACATCTTAATATATATTGGTTTCATATGCTCTTGTCCTCCTGCAGCGAATGAATTACATCCGTCATAATATTTTCTTCTTCCATGCTCATCGAAACTCCCTGCATATCCCGATAGAATTTCTTAAAAGCCTCAAATGGGTCAAGAGCATCCGCATCAAAATCCGCATCCTCCAGTCTCGCCCTGGTTCTGCTGTTTTCAACCTTAACCTCAAGAATATGGTCATAATGTTCCTCCAGCTGTTCCTTGGGCTTATATAGCTCCTCCTCGTCCGTCAGTGTTATACTGATATAATCATGTCTGTTCTCATCGGTAGCCCTGCCGATAATTTCAGTTAAAAGCCCCTTCTCGCTCCTTACATCCTGGTATGCAATAAGCGGTACCGTATCAATGATGACTTCTGAACCCTTATCACCGATTGTTGCCATCGTTATGGATTTGATATGCCTTTCTTCACTTACGGAATATTTTAGAGGCGTTCCGCTATACCGTATATGCTTTCTCCCTATGCTCTGGGCTCTATGAAGATGCCCCAGTGCAACATAGTCAAAGTCCTTTACCGCATCGATGTCCACGCTGTCAATTCCCCCGACAGAGATATAGATTTGCTCCGAATCACAGGTCTCGGGAAGCTCCTCCCCGTCAATATAAAATTGATGGGATATCAGGACATTTCTCTTGCTATAATCAATATCTTCCCGCTTTATTAGTGCTCTTACGGCAGCATCATAGCTTAATACCTCCCCCTCCCCGAAAAGATGGCGTACATAACCGGGCTTGGTAAAAGGAAGCAGGTAGAAGTTTACCTCTCCATGCTCATCCTCCAATACGACCTTCTTCAAATATTCGTCCTCCGTTCTGGGAGGATGCACACAGATATAGATATTGTGCCTTTCTAAAAAGGTACTGGCATAATCCAGACGTTCAGCCGAATCATGATTTCCCGCTATAATTAAAACCGGAATACTTGGCTTTATTTCAGATAAGTCATTTAAAAATTGATTAAAAATCGTATAAGCCTCCGCAGAGGGAACGGATTTATCATAGATATCTCCTGCAAGGATAACCGCATCCGGCCTCAGCTCCCCGGCCTTTTCTGCAATCTGCCTAAAAATAGCAATCTGGTTGTCCTTCATATTGTAATAATGCAGCTGCTTACCGATATGTAAATCCGAAATATGAAAAATCCTCATAATAACCCCGCTTTCTTTCGATACCTGCAAACTTTGGTCCTGCTTTCTATCTTCACTTATTTGTGGACAGTATATCATATTTTTATCTGTTTTCGATATCCTAATATTTCATTTCGTATGTTTGCATATTTTCACCGTTTTCAATATTCTTTTTGATTATTAGTTCCTTATCAACCTTTGGTTGAGCGAAAAATAAACCTGTGGTTGTGAAAAAATCATAAAATCAACCGATGTTCCCTTTTACAATCCTGGATTTCGAGTTACAATGTTCCCATAAAAAGAAGGGAGCACGAATAAAATGACAAATACAATTGGAAACAGAATCTCACAATTAAGAAAAGAAAAAGGAATAACCCAGGAGGATATGGCCGAAAAGCTGGGGGTTACCCCTCAGGCAGTTTCCAAATGGGAGAATGATATCTCGTATCCTGATATCCTGCTGCTTCCAAAGATTGCAGAGATGCTTGGCGTCACCGTAGACCTGCTTCTTTCCGGGGAATCAAAGAAGGATACACGGATATTACCCAAGGAACAGCGAAAAAGCATGGATGATATGATGTTTAGAATCTATGTGAATTCAGCTAACGGAGATAAAGTCAAGGTCAATCTTCCGATGCCCCTTGTCAAGATGGGTCTGGAGATGGGTATGAAGATGCCGCAGGTGTCCGGCAATGCCGCCCTAAAGGATATCG
>JAEZXP010000158.1 GCA_023419655.1 Bacillota bacterium
CTTGATTGTTTATGAACCCTGTGCAGAGCTTTTTTTTTCATGTTCTGCATTATTATGATATAACAGAATTGCTAAGCAACTCCAGTGTGATTATTGCGATCGAAAATATTAATGAATTTGATTTTCATAGTATGCTTAGAATAAAGATGAACATAACCAATATAAAAGGTGTTATAAAATGTATATATCCGGGTTATGAAGAGATATTTCCGGAAAGCTGTATTCTCTTTTGGGAGGAGATAAAGGATGCTTATCATAATGCCATTATACAGGCGAATACAGGTGTATTATTTGGTAAGGTATATATAGAAAATACACTAAAAAATCTTAAGTATCTGCCAATGAGCAGTACGATATGTGATTTGAAGAAAATCCTGCCGAAGGATATTCCGGCCATTGTTGTGGCAGCGGGACCTTCTTTATCAACACAGGTTGACAGCTTGAAAAAGGCGAAAGGTAAAGCGGTAATCATTGCTGTAGACAGGATATTGGATGTTCTTCTGGACTGGGGGGTTATTCCAGACTTTGTATTTACGCTTGATCCTATAAAGCCTGTAGAATATTTTACACAACGACAAGATGTCACAATACCATTACTTGCGTTTATAACATCCAACAATAAGATATGGGAAATACATAAGGGCAAAAAAATAATATGTAACGGTTCGGAATTTTTAGAACCCTTTTATATAGATGCTGAAAAAATCCCTCCCAGGACTAGACCCAGCGGGTCAGTTGCAACAGCGGCATTCACAGCCTGTGTGGAATTAGGCTTTGAGAATATAATATTGGTGGGGCAGGATCTGGCCTATCAGGGAAATGCCACCCATGCCGGAGGGGTGGAGGAGAAAATAGCTGTAAATAATGACATCATGGTTGAGGGCATCGACGGGAAGATGGTAAAAAGCAGATATGACTGGAAGGAATTCCTTATATGGTATCAGGATTTCTTAACGGTATACCCTTCTATCAATGTCATCGATGCAAAGGATAGCGGTGCAAAAATCAAAGGGACAAAGAACATGTCGCTTGATGAGGCTATAGCAACATATTCAAAAGGTCAAGGAGACTTTTGCCTGAATGAGGATGAACTTTTAACTCAAAAGCTATCTACTGAAGAGATAGATAAGCTTAGGGATTACTTGAGGAACGGATTTGAACAATTGGATGCCATTGAAAATAAATCAAAAAAAGCTATAAAAATCTGTGACAGATTAATTCGAGATAATGAGAAAAACATATTATCTAAGGAAATTGATAAAAATCTAGAGAGTTTGAAAAGTATAAATACCTTTATTCTTGAGCAGAAGATTTATCCGCTTATGGATACATATGTAACGGCATTAACGACTCATAAACTGACAAATATTTATCAGTTCAAAGATGATTTAAAGGATGACAGTCACAATGCTTATATTAATTCAAAAGCCGTATTTGAAGCTATTTTTGAAACGATTGACTTGATAAGGCCATTATTAAAGAAATCCATTGAGGATATAGCGTAATATCATCTGTAAATCAACAAATTATATTAAAAATCCTTATATTATGTTATACTTGTATAAAATAGTGATTAGCAAGTACATACTAATTCGAAAGGCAGGTATATTCGTCGGAATGAGAGTATTAGTAACAGGAGCAGATGGCTTTATCGGAAGCCATCTGACAGAGGCGTTAATCGAATCAGGACATGAAGTAAGAGCCTTTACATTTTATAATTCTTTCAATACCTGGGGGTGGCTTGATACCCTGCCAAAAGATATGCTTAAAGAGATTGATATATTCTCAGGAGACATCAGAGACCCTAACGGTGTATATGAAGCGGTGCAGGGGATGGATACGGTATTCCATCTGGCTGCATTGATTGCGATACCCTTTAGTTACCATTCGCCGGATTCCTATGTGGATACCAATATTAAAGGAACGCTGAATGTACTTCAGGCCGGAAGAAAGCATAATACAGGAAGAATTTTAGTTACCTCAACCTCAGAGGTCTACGGAACGGCGAAGTATGTGCCAATTGATGAGGAACATCCCTATCAGGGACAATCTCCTTATTCCGCTACGAAGATTGGAGCGGACCGCCTGGCAGAAAGCTTTTACAGAAGCTTTAATATGCCTATAACGATTGTGAGACCGTTTAACACCTATGGACCGCGGCAATCCGCCAGAGCTGTAATACCTACAATTATATCCCAGCTTCTTGCAGGGAAAGAGGAAATCAAGCTTGGCTCACTGACGCCTACCCGAGATTTTAATTATGTGAAGGATACAGTGGCAGGATTTTTGGCAATTGCAGGCTCTGACAAGACAATCGGAGAGGAAATCAATATTGCAACCCAACAAGAAATCTCTATCGGTGAACTTGCCAGTGAAATCATCGCCCAGATTAATCCGAATACCAGAATTGCATGTGATGAAGAGAGACTGCGCCCGGAACAAAGTGAGGTCAATCGTCTTTTAGGCTCCAATAAAAAGATAAAGGCTCTGACCGGATGGGAGCCGAAATATACTTTAAAAGAAGGAATAAGCTGTACAATCGAATGGATGAAGCAGAATATGGATGGTTATAAAGCAGATATATATAATATCTAAGACAAAAATACTGTAATCAAATTGTATATAGATGAATTTATAATATCCGGGGAGGATAGCCGTGAATATAAAAAACTTTATAGTATCGGAAAACATGAAAATCATTGAGGTAATGAGGGTTATAGACCGTAACGAAAAAGGAATTGCCTTTATCTGTGATGGTGAGAGACTGCTGGCAGCGGTTACCGATGGGGATATCCGCAGATACATACTAAAGAGCGGAAGCCTTGACGAGCCGATTCGCAGGATAGCCAATTACAATCCTCACTATATGACGGAGTTTAATTCCGGGGATGCAGCCTTCTATATGAGGAAGCATTTTATAAATGCCCTACCTGTCGTTGATAAGGAGCATAATA
>JAEZXP010000003.1 GCA_023419655.1 Bacillota bacterium
CGGCAAGACGGTAAAGGTTCATTACCAGAGCCAAAGGGGTCAGGGGGTCTATGATATTGCCTTTGAGGGTCTCATCAGAAATATTGAGAGACGCTACAGGGAGACCGGCTCTGAGTCGGTAAAGCAAGAGTATGAGACCTTTATGCGCTCCACCCCTTGCAGGGAATGCAAGGGAAAGAGACTGAAAAAGGAAGCGCTTGCTGTGACAGTGGGTGACAGAAATATATCCGAGCTTACGGAGCTTTCCATTCGTGAGTTGGCAGGATTCATGAATAATATTAAGCTTACAGATATGCAGATGAAGATAGGTGAGCTGATATTAAGAGAAATCAAGGCAAGGTTAAGCTTCCTGATAAGTGTTGGCTTGGACTATCTGACGCTTGCCAGAGCAACCGGCTCCTTATCGGGAGGAGAATCCCAGAGAATTCGTCTGGCGACGCAGATTGGCTCAGGACTTGTGGGCGTGGCATATATTCTTGATGAACCAAGTATCGGGCTTCATCAAAGAGATAACGATAAATTAATCAGTGCCCTGAAGGATTTAAAGGAGCTGGGGAATACCCTTGTGGTAGTCGAGCATGATGAGGATACCATGTATGCGGCAGACCATATCGTGGATATCGGTCCCGGAGCCGGAGAGCATGGAGGAATGGTCGTTGCGGAAGGAACGGTAGAGGATATTATAAAGTCGGAGGATTCGATTACCGGTGCTTATTTGAGCGGAAAGATTAAGATTCCCGTGCCCAAAGAGAGGCTAAAGCCGACCGGGCATCTTACCATTGTAGGAGCTGCGGAGAATAACTTAAAGAATATCGATGTCGATATCCCTTTAGGGGTCCTGACCTGTATTACCGGCGTATCCGGCTCCGGTAAAAGCTCGCTTGTATCGGAGATACTGTATAAAAGACTGGCGAAGGACTTAAACCGGGCACATTCCATTGCGGGAAGGCATGAGGCGCTTCTGGGTATTGACCAGCTGGATAAGGTTATTAATATTGACCAATCGCCTATCGGAAGAACTCCACGCTCAAATCCCGCTACCTATACCGGTGTATTTGACCATATCAGAGACCTGTTTGCCGCTACCCAGGATGCCAAGATGAGGGGCTATTCCAAGGGAAGATTCAGCTTTAATATCAAGGGCGGCAGATGCGAGGCCTGCAGCGGTGATGGAATTATAAAGATTGAGATGAACTTTCTTCCGGATATCTATGTTCCCTGTGAGGTATGTAACGGGAAGCGATATAACCGTGAGACCCTTGAGGTAAAATACAAGGGAAAGAGCATCTATGATGTACTCAACATGACGGTGGAAGAAGCCTTGAGGTTCTTTGAAAATGTGCCGTCTATAAAAAGAAAGATAGAGACTCTAAATGATGTCGGCCTGTCCTACATCCGGCTTGGACATCCTTCTACCGCCCTTTCGGGAGGAGAGGCACAGAGAATTAAGCTGGCAACGGAGCTAAGTAAGCGAAGCACGGGAAAGACCATCTATATACTGGATGAACCGACCACCGGGCTGCATTTTGCCGATGTCCATAAATTAATTGAGATATTGAGAAGATTCTGCGAAACAGGCAATACGGTAGTTGTAATCGAGCATAATCTGGATGTAATTAAGACCGCAGATTATATTATTGATATGGGTCCGGAAGGCGGAGACAAGGGAGGCACGGTAATAGCAAAGGGAACTCCTGAGGAAGTGGTTAAGAACAAGAAATCCTATACCGGCCAGTATTTAAAAAAATATTTGGAGAGCTAAGGCAACGGGGGATTATATATGGAATCGAATTTTTTTGCCATGATGTCGAGAATGAAATTCATCGAACGATGGGCACTTATGCGTAACGCCAGACAGGAGAACCTGAGTGAGCATGCATTGGAGGTCAGCATGCTTGCCCATGCCCTTGCCGTTATCAGCAACGAACGCCTTGGCAGCAAGCTGAATGTGGAAAAAGCGGCCCTTATGGGGATATACCATGATGCCGCAGAAATCATAACAGGAGATATGCCTACGCCTATTAAGTATTTTAATGCTGACATACAGGGAGCATTTAAGGAAGTAGAAAAGGATGCAGCGTTCCGGCTTTATTCCATGCTTCCGGATTATATGAAAAAAAGCTATGGAGAATTATTCTTCCCATCGGAACAGGATGCGTATCTGTGGAGAGTGGTTAAGGCCGCAGACAAGCTGTCGGCTTTGATAAAATGCATGGAAGAGGAAAAGGCGGGCAATACGGAATTTCTTCGGGCAAAGAGTTCGATTCGTAAGCTGATAGACGATATGGAACTAAAGGAAGTTGATATCTTTATCGAGGATTTTCTGCCGGCATACGGTAAGACCTTAGATGAGTTAAATTAAACGAATGGATTCGTTATTTTGCCTGGCTTTGTTTGGGCAGACCGGATAAATGCAGGGGCAGGAAGAGGGATAGGTTGAAAAGAAAAACGTTTTCAACCGGCAAAAAGCACAGAGGGTGCTTTTCGCTCAGTATTTATATGCCGCTGAAGCGGCAGATGGAGGATATGATGATTACCATCGATGGCAAATGGACAATGGAGGGGCTTCACCGGTTAGATGAGAGACGGATTAAGACCGTCCGGGAGCTAAAGGACTATATCAATCATATCGGGTTCCTTCCATTCTTTAAGGGAGGGCTCGAAGGTTTTTCCCTGGAAGAGCTGACATCCGCTGATGCATGGTGGTCGGGAGACCCGGTAGAGGACCCCTGGCAATGGAGAGAGGTTATTGCCGGAGGGGGAGAGATTGCGTATGGCAAGCTGTTTAGAGGAAAAGCCGGATTTATCTCGAAAGAATGGTATCCGATATTTGCAGCTTACCGCAGAGATGGCTACGATTTTGACAGCAGATATGAGGAAGGACTTGCGGGCAGAAGGCAGAAGAAGATAATCGACATACTGAATCAATATGATACGCTACCCTCTTATGAGCTTAAAAAGATGGCCGGGTTTGTGAAAGACGGAGAAAAGAACTTTGAAGGTACGATGGCGGAGATCCAGATGAAGACATATGTAATTATCCGAAGCTTTCATAGGAAACGGAACAAAAAGAATGAGGAATATGGATGGTCCGTAGCCGACTATATGATTAGTGAGAAGCTTTATGGTGCGAATCATGTCCGCAGTGCCTACAGCCTTTCAGCCGATGAAGCAAAGAATAAGATTGTAGGGCACTTGCTTAAGCTTTTTCCACATGCCGGCGCGAATGAGGCGGAGAAGCTGATAAAGTGAATTTTCGAATTTGTTAGAGATAAAAGTGAATAGAATGGCACAAAATAACCTCGAGAACCCGGGATAAGGGAATTCGGGGTTTATTATTAAATAAAATAAAAAATTTTAAATTAATAATTAAAAACTCTTGACAGAGTTAAATCGTTCGTGTATTATAACAATTAAATAAAAGAATGCGATATATAAATATATTTTTGTAGATTATCACCAAAGGAGAATCCGATGAAAATCTTGGTTTGTATAAAGCAAGTTCCCGGCACAAACATGGTAGAAGTGGACCCTGTGACAGGAGTATTAAAACGAGAAGGTATAGAAACAAAGATGAATCCTTATGACCAATTTTCACTTGAGCTGGCACTTACACTAAAACAGCAAATCGGCGGGGTTGTTGATGTTATTTCTATGGGCCCGTTACAAGCGAAGGATGTTCTGCTTGAAGCCATTTATATGGGAGCAGATTCGGGTACTCTGCTCAGCGACAGAAAGTTTGCAGGGGCAGATGTAGTTGCTACCAGCTATACATTATCCCAGGGAATTAAAAAGATGGGCAGCTATGACCTGATATTATGCGGGAAGCAGACGACAGACGGAGATACTGCCCAGGTGGGGCCGGAAACGGCTGAATTTTTAGGGATTGAGCATGCAGCAAATGTTTTACAGGTTCAGACTATTACGGATAACGATATTACGGTAGAGATGAACATGGAGCATTACATACAGATACAAAAGATGAAATTACCATGCCTGCTTACCGTAGAAAAGGACATAAATACACCAAGACTTCCGTCCTTTCGGCGTAAGATAATGCGAAAGGATGAAAATATACAGGTATTTTCACTGGATGATTTTGATGATAAGGATAGTAAAAATTATGGCTTATATGGCTCACCGACACAGGTTGAAAGAATATTCGCCCCTGACAAAAATTCAGAAAGAGAGATTATTGAGGGAACAGGAGAAGAATTGTCACAGGAACTTTTTTCGTTTCTAAAAAATCAAAAGTTTATATAAGGGGGATAAATTGTGGGATATTTAAAGATAAACCAGGAGATGGTCACGGATAGCAGGGCCAAGGCGTTATTAAAAGTCTGTCCGTTCGGGGCAATCGAATACAGTGACGGTAAAATAGAAATTACAGCAGGCTGTAAAATGTGTAAACTTTGCGTTAAAAAAGGGCCTGCCGGTGTTATCGAATATGTCGAGGAAGCGGAAAAACCCAGTGTCAATAAAGAAGAATGGAACGGAATCGCAGTATTCGTAGAACATCATGATGAAGGCATTCATCCTGTTACGTTTGAACTAATCGGGAAGGCAAAAGAGTTAGCAAAGGTTACAAAGCAGGAGGTTATCGCTGTTATTATAGGATATGATTTGGAAAGCAAATCAAATGAACTGTTACACTATGGAACCAATAAAATATTCGCTTATGATAACAAAAAGCTGAAGAATTTTTTGATTCAGCCGTATACCAATGCATTTGAAGACTTTATCAATCGGGTTAAGCCGTCATCCATCCTTATCGGTGCGACGAACCTTGGACGCTCTTTGGCACCCAGGACAGCGGCCAGATTCCGTACAGGCCTTACGGCAGATTGTACATATCTTGAGATGAAGGATAATACGGACCTGGTACAAATCAGACCTGCTTTTGGAGGAAACATTATGGCGCAGATTGTCACGCCAAACAGCCGTCCGCAATTTTGTACCGTTCGTTATAAGATGTTTTCGCCTGCACCGAAGGAGGAAATAACGTCGGGCAAGATAGTTTCAATGGACATTGATAATGAAAGATTACATTCAGACACGGATGTAGTGGATATTATTAAAAGTGCAAAGGAAATGGATATATCCGAAGCCGATATAATCATTGCAGTGGGAAGAGGAATTAAAACAAAATCCGATTTGGCGATAATTGAAGAGCTTGCTGATAAAATTAATGCAAAGATAGCCTGTACACGCCCTTTAGTTGAGATGGGATGGTTTGATACAAAAAGGCAGATAGGCTTGAGCGGAAGAACCGTTAAAGCAAAGCTGATTATAACGGTAGGAATTTCCGGGGTTGTGCAATTTGCAGCCGGAATGCAAAATTCGGACTGCATCATAGCCATTAATCAGGATAAGTCGGCACCCATTTTTGATATTGCACATTTTGGAATTATAGGGAACTGGTATGAAATAGTACCTAAGCTGATAAACCGGATAGAATTGGAAGCGTGCTAACTATTATCACAGGTTATTGGCTGTAATTGCCCGGGTTATAAGGATGTCTTTTGACGATGGAAGGAAGTGAAGGAGATAATATGGAATACCGTAGTTTATTAAAAGAAGATATGGAAGAATTTATGACATTTGTTTCCCGTGACCGCTTAATTATCGGAGAGGATATCAGCGAGGATTATTGTCATGATGAGCTTGCCAAGATATCAAGATATCCCGAAATCGTTATAAAGGTGAGCAGTACAGAGGAAGTGTCCCGGATTATGCGTTATGCCGATAGGAACAGGATACCGGTCGTTGTCCGGGGCTCGGGTACGGGGCTGTGGGCTCGTCTGTTGCCATACATGGCGGAATTATGCTGGATACGACGGGGATGAACCGTATCGTAGAGATTGATGAAGAGAATCTCACGGTAACGGTAGAGCCAGGTGTATTGTTAATGACGCTTTCAAAATTTGTTGAGGAAAATGATTTGTTCTATCCGCCGGACCCCGGAGAAAAGACGGCTACAATTGGAGGGAATATCAGTACGAATGCAGGAGGTATGAGAGCTGTAAAATATGGTGTCACCCGTGATTACGTGATGGGTCTGACAGTGGTACTTCCGTCAGGAGAGATTCTTGAGCTTGGAGGAAAGGTCGTTAAAAGCAGCTCAGGTTATGATTTGATGGACCTTATTATCGGGTCAGAAGGAACCCTGGGAGTTATTACGAAGGCCATATTAAAACTATTACCTTTGCCAACCAAAACGATAAGCCTGCTAATTTCTTTTCCCAGTATAAATCAAGCCATCGATATTGTTCCGGAAATCATTAAATCGAAGGCATCGCCTACTGCGATTGAATTTATGGAAAGGGAGACTATACTTTTTTCAGAAGAGTATCTTGGCAAAAAGTTTCCCGATACAAAAAGCCGTGCATATGTGCTTTTGACCTTTGACGGCAACTCCTTGAATCAGATAGAAAAGGACTATGAGGTTGTAGCAAATTTATGCTTAAAAAAGGGAGCGTCGGATGTATTCTTAGTGGATACGGACGAAAGAAAAGAATCCGTATGGTCTGCCAGAGGCTCGTTTTTGGAGGCTATCAAGGCATCGACAACGGAGATGGATGAGTGTGACGTCGTGGTACCAAGAAACCGGGTGGCGGATTTCATTAAATATATCCATGAAATTTCTGAGGAGCTGGATATCAGGATACCAAGCTTTGGACACGCCGGGGACGGTAATCTCCATGTTTATATATGCAGGGACCAACTGGATAAGGAAGTCTGGGAGGAAAAGCTTAATAAGGCATTTGAGCGTATGTATTACCGGGCATCGGAGTATGGCGGACAGGTTTCAGGAGAACATGGAATCGGTGTTGCCAAAAGACCGTATCTTCATGAGGCTCTGGGGAATGTTCAAATGGATATTATGAGGAAGATAAAAGAGGCTTTTGACCCTCATATGATTTTAAATCCTGGAAAGATTATCTGATGATTATACCTATCACGATGCATAAAAGGCAAACGCGATGAAAAACTCATTGTGTTTCACGCAAGAACAATATACAATATATAATATAAAATTTTTAATTTTTATATTATATATTGTAAGGCATGGACAAAGCAGATATTGTTATTTGGAGATGCCAAAAAAATTATAATTTGCAGGAGTGATAGTATGTCATTAAAGAAAAACTTAGACGATGTAGTTTATGAAACAATATGCCTGGGCTTTGTAGGAGGAACATATGTTGCGGGAACCCGCCTGGACCCCGCGGAATTGGCAGAGCGTTATCAGGTAAGCAAGACCCCTGTCGTACAGGCATTGAAACGGATGGCAAATGAAAACATTGTCAATACAACATCCGGCGGAAAGTATATTATTCCTATCGTTACGGCTGAAACGATTGAGGAAATATGCAGCTTACGTCTTATGTTTGAGGAAAAAGCAATTGAATTACTCTGTGACACCATAACAGAGGAGCAGCTAAACGAATTAAATGCAATCAAGGAAAGATGCAATGGCTATTATCTTTCCGGAGAGTATGACAAGTATTTTCTGACAGATATGAGCTTTCATCGTAATTTAATGCGATTTACCAATAATGAATGCATGAGTTCCCTGTTTAATATTATTCTGAACCGCTATCTGGTAATCCGGTCCACAGCCGGGTATGCTTTAAAGCATGATAAAGAGGCTGCTGTTGAACATACATATCTTTTGGAAGCGTTAAAGAACAGGGATAAGGAAAAGGCAATAAGCATTATTACCAACCATATAGGAAAAATTGAAGAACGTATGAAGATGAAAAACTAACCGTGAGATATAATTTCCAAGCGGGTGCGTTCTATACTTTTACAGATACGTAAGATAGCAGAACACACCTGTCAATACAGAATAAATAGATTATGCAAGAATTTGTAATCATAGGGACTTGCATAGTGGATTTCGTGATGCCTTTTTTCAATTAAATTTGCTCTCTCTGCTGCCGGTTCCGACATAAGTACATACTGATTTTTGATTCATATTGATTCGTGAACGCGATAGTTATTATGTCACATGACATAATCTATATATAACAACCAATTAATTAACTGAGGAGGTACGACAATGGCAGGAACTAAAGGAAAGGGCGTTATGCCCGCAGTAATGACAATGTGGAATGCAGACGAGTCATACAACGAGAAGGAGACATTACGTTATGTACAATGGGTTATTGACCAGGGAGCCCATAGTATATCATGCGTAGGCAGTACCGGGGAGAATATCTCCATGTCCACGAATGAGCAGAAAAGAATTATGGAAAGTATCGTAAAGTCCATCGGAGGGCAGGTACCGGTATATCCCGGAACAGGCAGGTATTCTACTGCTCAGACAATTGAATTAAGTAAGTTTGCACAGAGCCTGGGCGCGGACGGAGTACTGGTCATCATGCCATACTATTTACAGCCGCATAAGAGAGCAGTTGTAAATCACTTCAGAAAGCTTCGTGAGGCTATCGACATCGACATTATTCTATACAACAATCCCAGATTCTGTGGATATGAAATGACTCCGGTTGAATTAAAGGCAATGGTAGACGAAGGCCTGATTAACGGAGTGAAGGCGGCTCATGGCGATGCGAACCGTATTCATGAAATAAAATATCACTGCGGTGATAAGCTGACTGTTTTATACGGACATGACTATGCACCAATGGAAGGCTTCTTTGCAAAGGCTGACGGATGGCTTAGCGGTATGCCGGCTGTATTCCCGAAGTTCTCCCGTACCTTGTTTGATATTTGTACGGTTGAGAAGGACGTTGAAAAGGCAAATGCATATTGGACAAAGATTCAACCTTTCATCGATTACTTTATTACTTACAGCAACAACGACCCTCACTGGCATGAAGTGTTTAAGTATGTATTAAAATGCCAGGGCTTTGAGGCAGGAATACCAAGACTTCCTCTTGGCGATTTACTTCCCGAAGAAAAGAAAAAAATTGATATATTAATGGCAAATATGGCGGATATCTTGTAGGATATGCTTTTGCCCCGGATTAATCGGGAGAAACAAGGAGGAGAATATGGTAAAAAAGGGTGTAGCGGTTATTATATCTTTATGTTTGGCAGTTTCATTGTTAAGCGGCTGCAATAATAGCACGGTAAAGAATGCTGACAACAAAGCAGGAGAAGAGAATAAAAATGATAAGGATACCCCGAAGAAGGATGGGGAAACAAAAATACCGGATAATTCGTCAGATGAAAAGATATTAATTGGGGTATCTGCGTCTATTACCGGTTCAGCTCCTGTAAACGGCCTTAGGACAGAACAGGGTGCCCAGCTTGCAGTGAATGAAATTAATGCGAACGGAGGAGTATTGGGTAAACAGCTTGAGCTATTCGTTGCGGATGACGGCGGTGCTCAGGATGTCGCAATCAATGCAATTAATCTGATTTTGGATAAAAACGTAGCAGCACAGGTTGGTCCGAACTTAAGCGGTCTTACACTTGCAATTGAATCCTTAATGTCGGATGCCGGTGTACCATTCCTTACAGGTGCGACAAGTCCAAAGCTTGTAACGACTATTGATAATCCATACCTATTCCGTATTCGTGCGTCGGATGCGATTCAGGCCCAGCTTGCCGCCAAATTCATTACGGATAATCTTAACTGTAAAAAGATTGGTCTTTTAACAGATTCAGATGATTACGGTGCAGGGGCATTGGGCGTGGCAATAAGCTATCTGGAGGATGCGGGAATTCCTTATGAATCACAGGTATTCAATTCAGGTGATATTGATTTAACAAGTCAGGTACAAAAGCTGATGATGGCAGATGTAGACGGGGTAATTGTCTGGGCGCATGATAATGAGACAGCCTTGGCAGCACAGTATTTCTATAACCTGGGATTAAGTGTTCCTATTGTTGGTTCAACCTCTATTTCAACAAAGCAGGTTCTGGACCTTTGTGAAAATGAATGGCTTACCAACTGGTACAGTGTAACGGACTTTACTACGACAAATCCTTCTGAAATCGTGCAGACGTTTGTAAAAAACTTTGAAGAAAAGTACGATGCAAGCCCTGAATTATATGCAACTACATATTACAGCGCCATATATATTCTAAAGGATGCGATAGAGCGTGCAGGGTCTGCTGACAAGGAGGCCATAAGAGAAGCCCTGAATAAGACGAATAAATTCACCAGTGCACTTGCCACCTATACACCGAATGAGATGCGCGAAATGGTGCATCAGGGTATTATCTGCCAGATTGTTGACGGGCAGGCGGTATACCTGGAAACAGTAGTAGTAGATTGATAAACAGCAATGTACGGGTGTCCCTTGGGACACCTGTACGCTATAAGAATAAGCTTTGGATTGTATTTTGGACAGGAGGTATTTGGGCATGCCTGGAATTGTTATTCAATTAATAGTAAGCGGTATTGCAATGGGGTTTATTTATGCATTGGTTGGTATTGAGTATACACTGATTTGGAATGCTTCCGGGGTTTTGAATTTTAGTCATGATAAAATGATAACACTGGGAGCTTATATGTTCGGCGGTACGTTTATTGCCATATTCGGAGTGAGTACGATTCCGGGTATTATTTTAAGCATAATTGTTATGGGTATGATAGGTCTGATTATTTCAAGAGTAATATTCATACCTTTAAGACACATGACGATGATATTTACCATTATGGCTACCATTATGCTGGGAAAGATTATTTTGGAAGGAATCCGGCTTATCTGGGGTCCGGTACCATTTAAGGTAAGCGGATTTTTAATTGGCACTATCAAAATTGGCGGTATTGTAATTTCAAAAGCAAACATTGCCATCATTATATCTGCTGCTATTATCGTACTGTTATTGCAGCTGTTTTTATACAAGACAAAAATCGGAAAAGCAATGCGCTGTGTGGCTCAGAATAAAAAAGCATCTTTACTGATGGGAATTGATGTTGAAATGGTTATGAGCATCGCAGTGATGATTAGTATAATGATTTGTTGTCTCATCGGTATTTTAGTAAGTCCTCTTTTGAATATTTCTACGACCATGTCAAGTATGATAGGTTTAAAAGGTTTTGCTGCAGGTGTTATTGGCGGTTTTGGTTATCTGCCGGGAGCAATTATCGGAGGATTATGCATTGGGATTATTGAAAATCTTGCATCCATGATATTTGCTTCTGTATACAAAGATGTAATAGCATTTGTATTATTAATCATGTTTCTGCTTATAAGGCCAAAAGGAATTACGGGAAAGACAAGATAATAATATGAACAAGACATAATCGGTGTATAAAGGAGATAAACGTGAAAAATATAAACAAAAAAAGAATATTATTTACGGTAATTGCAGTTGCCTTCGCAGCATTACTACCCGTTTTTATAAAAAGTAATTACTATATAACCATCTTAAATCAAATGCTGATTAACATGGTAGTCGTATTTGGATTAAATTTTATAACCGGCATGACGGGACAGATGAATCTTGGTACGGCGGGTATTTATGGATTTGGCGCATATACTTCGGCAATTCTGTCTGCACGCTTTGGCATTTCTCCCTGGCTTACCATGATTTGTGCTGTTTTTGTAGGTTACCTTATAGGGAGGGGATTGGGATATCCAAGCTTAAAAATGAAAGGCGTCTATCTCTCCTTAACGACGCTTGCCTTTTCGGAAATTGTAAGAATTTTTGCAACGAATCTGACCAATATTACAGGCGGAACCCAGGGAATTAAAAATATTCCGAGATATTCCGTATTTGGGTTCGGTATCGATACAAATGTAAAGTATTTTTATTTTATGCTGGTTATCGTAGTCTTGCTGTTTTTGCTATCTTTAAGAATTGCGCAATCCAAATGGGGCCGGGAATTCAGAGCCGTTAAGGATAATACGGATGCCATTGAATCGCTTGGCCTGGACTTAAAGAAGATAAAAATAAGAGCGTTTACGCTGGCAGCGATGTATGGCGCCCTGGGCGGGGCACTCTATGTACATTTTAACTGTTACGTGAATTCGATATCCTTCACGGCTGATTTGTCGATTAACTACGTCATCATGCTGATGATTGGCGGTATCGGAAGTGTAACGGGGAATGTAATCGGAGCCATTATCGTAACGCTTATGCCGGAACTGTTGCGCTTCCTCGGCAACTATTATCAGATAACGTATAGTATTTTGGTGCTTTTATGTGCGCTTCTGCTTCCAAACGGTTTAATCACTTTATTTAAAAAGGCTGCACATCCGAAAATCAAAAAGACGACGGTCCAAACAAGCGAAGGTGGTGAATGACATGGAGGAAAATATAGTCCTGGAGGTTAAGAATCTTACGAAACGTTTTTCCGGGCTTGTGGCTGTTAATGATTTGAATTTCAGGGTTACAAAAGGCAGGGTCCATGCGCTAATCGGCCCGAACGGAGCGGGAAAAACCACCACGGTGAATATGATAACAGGGGTGTTTCCACAGACCGAGGGAGAAATATTCTTTCAGGGTAGGAATATATCAAAAACGGAGCCATATAAACGGGCGCAGTTTGGTATAGGAAGAACCTTTCAGAATATTAAACTTTTTTCATCCATGACCGTACTGGAAAATCTGATACTTGGGGCACAGTGGCGAACAAATCAAAATATATTCAGCTATTTAGTTAATTTCAAAAATGCAAACAAGGAAGAAAAAATGCTTTATGACAAGGCATGTGAGATACTTAATTTTATTGATATGTATGCTCTAAAGGATGAAATCGTAAGCAACCTTCCCTATGGTCTGCAGAAAATGTGTGAACTGGGACGAACTTTAATGGGAGAGCCGTCTCTTATCCTGTTGGATGAACCGGCCGCCGGATTAAATCCATCCGAGCGCAAGGAATTCATATCCATTGTGCAGAAGGTATTTGAGCAGGGCGTGGATTTGTTCCTTATTGAACACAATATGGATGTTGTCATGGAATTAAGCCATGATATTACGGTTCTTAACTTCGGTTCTAAGATAGCAAGCGGAGGGCCGAAAGAAATCCAGGAGAATGACGATGTTATCACCGCATATCTTGGAGAAGGCTACCGTGACCGCAAAAGGATGAAGGAGGGGCTGTCTTAATGCTAAATGTAAGAAATTTAGATACCTATTATGGAAAAGTTCAGGCCTTGCATGATGTGAATATGGAGATAGGGGCCGACGAAATCATCTCAATCATTGGTTCAAACGGTGCCGGCAAGTCGACATTAATGAAATCTATTATGGGAATCGTCAGACCAAGAAGCGGCGTTATCGATTTTAACGGCAAAGACCTGACACAGATAAAGGCCTCCAGAATTGTATATGAAGGAATTTCTTATGTTCCGGAGGGGCGTGAGGTTTTTCCTGAAATGACCGTACGTGATAACCTGGAGATGGGGGCCTTCAGCAAAAAATATAGTCTTAAGGAAATGAATCATCACATTGATGAAATCTATGATATTTTTCCCAGGTTAAAGGAACGGCACAAACAGATGGCGGGTTCATTAAGCGGCGGCGAGCAGCAGATGCTTGCAATTGGCAGGGGGTTGATGTGTAATCCCAAACTGATTATGTTCGATGAACCTTCACTGGGACTGGCTCCGGTTATTTCAGAAGAAGTATTTAAGGTAATCGTAAGAATTAATAATGAAAAGAAGCTGCCTGTAATTTTGGTGGAGCAAAACGCATATATGGCTTTAAAGATTTCAAACAGATGCTATGTATTAGAGAATGGATGTGTTACCTTATTTGGACCGAGCAAAGAGATTATGGAAAGTGATGAAGTACAAAAATCATATCTTGGCGGATGATAAACTTAATTAGGAGGCATTTACTATGAATAAATTAACCCTGGCAGAAACAATAAAATACAATAAATCCGGTCCCGGCAGGTATTGTAACCGGACGGATGTATGGGATGAAATGGAAGAGCTTCTTGTTCCGTATGGAAAAAGAACAATTGTAAGCGGAGGTACAAAATCAAGAAAGTCATTGGAGAATAAGCTGTTTCCCGCATTGGGCAAGGCAGGCATTGAATACATCATCAATCCGTTTTCGGGTGAAAGCTCAATGGAAAATGTGAACAGGCTGCTTAAAATGTGCGGAGAATATAAGCCGGATTATATCATCGGCTGCGGCGGGGGGAAATCACTGGATACGGCAAAGTATGCTGCTGAATTATTTGGCGTCCCTATAATAGCAATCCCAACCATTGCGGCAACCTGTGCTGCGGCAAGCAATCAAATCATCGTGTATTCGGATGAAGGCGAATACCTCGAAAACATATATTCAAAAAAGAATCCGGAACTGGTTATTGCAGACCCAGATATCATCGCAAATGCACCGGTAAAATATATGATTTCAGGAATATTTGATTCGGTTGCAAAATGGTA
>JAEZXP010000010.1 GCA_023419655.1 Bacillota bacterium
TGCTTAATCCCTCATATTCCTTCTTTGATCTCCAATTGCTTACCTCAGTTTGGGTATCCGGATAATAATAGGGGGCATCATCCTGAACACTGGCAAGTGTAAAACCGGCTGTGTCCAGTGCCGGCAGATAGGTAGAAAGAATCTTAAAGGTGGAGCCGGGCTGTCGTTTAGAGAAGGTAGCTCTGTTGAGAGTACGATTCCCTGTCTTCTCACCGCGGCCTCCGATTATAGCCATTACATGGCCGGTATGCTGGTCCATGATTACGAAGGAGAGCTGCGGCTGTATGGTCATATTGACCTTTTCTCCCAAGACAATATCGCCGTCCTCCAGCATGGCTTCTCTAAATTCGTCAATTCTTTTTTGCATGTCATCTTTGTCTTTAAATAAAAGGGAGAATTTGCTTCCCTTATCATCAACATACAAATTATCCGGGTCCGGATAATCCTTAAAGAAATTTAGAAGGTCGTTTTTGTGATAGTGTATGGTGGTCTTTTCCGGGTCGTTCTTTTGTATGGATAGCGCATAATTTAATTCCCAGAAGGATATACCGATTTCGGGGAAGAAGGATTCATCGGCGAATATCTCATCAACGATTCGCTGTATAGTAGGGTCCTGAGTGGTTATAATCCTTAATCCTCCGCTATATAACAAATTGGAAGCCTGCGTCTGAGTATATCCCAGCTTATTTTGCAAATCCTTAATAACCTGCTCAATCAGCTCATCGACAAAATAACTATAATACGAGGTTGATGCATACTCTTCATTCACTGTCTGGATTCGGGAATACACATCATCGGCCATGGCGTAATCATACTCTTCCTGTGTACACTTTCCGAGCTGAAGCATTTTTCTGAGAACGTCATTCTTTCGCACTTCGTTCTTTTCAGGATTGGTTATGGGATTGTGGTATACGGGAAGCTGAGCGATGGCTGCCAGTACGGCTGCCTCCGACAGAGTAAGCTCCTGAACCTCCTTATTAAAATACCTCTTTGCCGCTGTCCTTACCCCATAGGTACCGGAGCCAAGGTTGATATTATTTAGATAGTATTCCAGAATCTGCGGCTTTTCTAATTTGTTTTCCAATTGAATGGCAAGATATTGCTCCTGTATCTTACGTTCCATACGGTCTATGAATGTCAGCTCCATACCGCCGTCGAATACCTGATTCTTTAAAAGCTGCTGAGTAATGGTGCTGGCACCTTGGTCGAAGTCTCCGCCGGCCTTGACACCCAGAACGAAAGCACGAAAGATACCCCTTACATCGATTCCGTCATGATCATAGAACCGCTCGTCCTCAATGGCCACAAAGGCATCCTGTACTATTTTGGGGATTTGGTCAATCTCTATATATTCACGATTAGCATGGGCACCAACCAGCTGCTCAATAACATTGCTTTCGCTATCGTATACATAGGTAGTAAATCCCTTTGGGGCGACATCAATAAGAGAGATATTCGGGGCACTGTCAATCAACCCTTTTATATATCCCAGCCCTGCATATACGCCGATAATAGCAGTTACGACGACTGTGATTATAAACAAGCGGAAAAAAACAATCCGTAATTTTGAAGTAAGCCGTCTGGAAGTTGATTTTATATATTGTTGTTTTTGTTCGATTCCTTTTTTACTATAATTCATAATAGTCTCCATCCTGATAATAAGCTGCGAATTTGTGCCAGGGCACAAATTCGCTTTTTTATCCATTTTGCATAAACAATATATGGACTATAACGATAAGTAGAGTATATCAAATTATATGAATGAAATAAAGGATAATTTCGTTTCATCTCAATAATATCCAAAACATGGATAATAAATACATTATTAGATAGCAGTATTTTAATAATTCTAGATTAATCAAGCATTATTTACTCAATATACTGTATTTGACGACAATTTAGAGAAAAGAGATTCACAATACGTGGTGTTGTGTCGAAATATAACGAACACCATGGAATAGTGCGTTGGAATTTGCTTTATTTAATCATATGTTCAGTGTATAATTATTTTTGTCAGTTGTTTTCGTGTGGTTTTTATTATTGGGGGTAATAATATGAGAAAGATGAAATTACTGTTTAGTAATGAAATGACATTGGAGGATGACAGAAAGATGCGACTAGAGTATAATCTTATGGAAAACCATAGCATTGAGAAGGAAGAACCTTATTATGGGATACAGATTATCAAGTATCTCGGTGATGAACTTGAAATTGAAGAAATCAAAGGAATTTCAAGTTCAAGAGAAAAAGCAGAAGCCATTACCAGAATTCTTTTTCAGCATGGCGTGACGCCAATATCAATGGTGGAGATCGTGGACGACATAATTACATTAGAAGCAGTATAATATAACAAGTATTTTTAAAACAGGTGTACTTTGCCATCAATAATTGCAAAGTATACCTTTTCTAATTCATCAGCTGATACAGCACCGTTTGAGAGGTCGGCCAGTTTGTTCTGAAAGCTGTCAACCTTATCGATGGGTATCATCAAGTCCAGCGTGACAATCTCCGTATAATCCGAAGAAATAATCGAAAGATTTTCCTGATTCAAATAATACTGTATCTTACCAACCAGATTGTAATCCGTGGTAAGTTTCATATGAACTGCGGGCTCCTTCCTGATAATGACACTTTTATCAAGGCCGCTGGAGGCTGCAGATTGGTATGCCTTTACAAGGCCGCCCGTACCAAGCAGGGTGCCCCCGAAGTAGCGGGTTACGACGACAACAAGATTCGTCAGTTCTCTTCCAAGCAGGACGTCAAGCATAGGCTTGCCTGCCGTCTGGCTGGGCTCACCGTCATCGGAGCACCGCATAACAGGATTTTTGATGCCTATTACATAGGCATAGCAATTATGGGATGCATCCCAATATTTCTTTCTTAATTCATCAATAAATGCGAGTGCTTCCTCTTCCGTATCGACAGGACGGACAGTTGAAATAAACCTGGACTTTTTCATAACTATTTCGCCAATACCGCCCTCATGGATGGTGTTATAAGGCTCCAGGCTCAGTTCCATACGGCATATCCTCCTTCATCTGTGATGATTCCATTATAGCAATACCCCAGGTAGTACGCAAGCCATACCGGACATAAAAACATATGTTTGCATTTTGGTATAATTGTGATATACTTTTTATAAGCGCTTACTCAGCGGACACAAATTGATTTTGCTGTGGGCTGTAACGATAGCCGATATCCGATAAGGAGGAAGTAAGCTGCTCCTTATTTAGCCGGAGGCTGTTACACAGCTCCTCCAATGTATGAAAGTCATTTCTAAGCTTTGTATTAATATAGCTTAACAGGATATAGGGGTCCTTTGGCAGTTCCATATAGATAACCATGCCTTTCCTCTCATTCTTTACTAACTATTATGACAAAATATTATAAAATTGCAATTATAAATTTTAATAAAAGAGCGGTTATAATGGATGCTTTTGATATAAAGTATCCGTAACAGATGCTTCACAGGAGGCGGTATCGTGGATTTATTTGATTACATGAGAGACAATACGATGAAAAAAGAGGCACCCCTGGCTTCCAGGCTTCGCCCTTTGACCTTGGAGGAAGTGGTGGGACAGAAGCATATTATCGGGAAGGATAAGCTTCTTTATCGTGCCATTAAGGCAGATAAGATAAGCTCGGTTTTATTCTATGGCCCTCCCGGGACAGGAAAGACCACACTGGCGAAGGTTATTGCCAATGCCACAAGCTCTATCTTTACCCAGATTAATGCCACCTCTTCCGGCAAGAAGGATATGGAGGCGGTGATTGCCGAAGCAAAGAATAACCTGGGTATGTATGGAAAGAGAACCATCCTGTTCATTGATGAGATTCATCGCTTCAATAAAAGCCAGCAGGATTATCTTCTGCCCTTCGTGGAGGACGGCACCATTGTGCTAATCGGAGCAACGACAGAGAATCCGTATTTTGAAGTGAATTCAGCTTTAATATCCAGGTCTATTATTTTTGAATTGAAGCCTTTGGAAAAAGAGGATATAAAGGTACTGATATCAAGGGCGGTCGCTGACGAAGAACGGGGGCTGGGAGCCTATAAGGTCAAGCTTTATGAGGATGCCCTGGAATTTCTTGCGGATGTGGCGAATGGGGATGCAAGAGCGGCATTGAATGCCATCGAGCTGGGCGTTCTTACAACTGCCCGCTCGGAGGACGGATTTATTCATATTACAATCGGGATTGCATCGGAATGCATTCAGAAACGGGCCTTAAAATATGATAAGGACGGAGATAATCATTATGACACCATATCTGCCTTTATAAAGAGTATGAGAGGCTCTGACCCGGATGCGGCAGTGTATTACCTTGCCCGGATGCTCTATGCAGGAGAAGAGGTAGCGTTCGTAGCAAGAAGGATTATGATATGTGCCGCGGAGGATGTGGGAAATGCAGACCCCAATGCTTTAGTGGTAGCGGTAAGTGCATCGCTTGCCGCAGAGAGGCTGGGCATGCCCGAAGCACAGATTGTATTGTCCCAGGCGGCGACATATGTGGCTTCCGCACCAAAAAGCAATGCTGCCGTTAACGCAATAGGAGCGGCGATGAAGGTGGTTGAGACAGAAAAGACGGCAACCATTCCGCCGTACCTAAAGGATGCTCATTATAAGGGAGCTGAAAAGCTGGGGCATGGAATCGGTTACAAGTATGCCCACAACTATAAGAATCATTACGTTAAGCAGCAGTATCTGCCGGACGAAATAAAGGACTATGTATTCTATGTTCCGTCTGACAACGGCTATGAAAAGACCATAAAAGAATATTTCAAAAGAATAAAAGAGGAAGAGTAGCTTACGGGTGGCTCTTCCTCTCTTTATAATCTGAACAATTTATTTATCTGCATTATCTGTATCTTCCTCTGCCTCTTTCCCGGACCCGGTCCTCTTATGCACATACCTGTATACAGCTACAAAGGCATAAATCATAATGGGAATGACCACTGCCGAGAATACACTGGCCATGAATAACCCCGGATATTTATCAGAGAAAAAGATGCCTATGAACAAGGATATAAGATAGAGTGATAAAATGGCGGCAACACCGATAATTGCCGCTATTTTTTTTGCTTTGGATTTATTCATTGCGGATATCCTCCATTTAATCGGGTATCAGGTACCACTGTATACAGTAACTATATAGAAAAATATCTAAAAAATCAAGTATAGATTAACATTGACAACATATAGAGACTATGATATTCTTTAAACATACAATATTAATACAATAGAACAGAAAAATAAGTTGTTTAAAGATACAAAAACATAATAATACGTAAAATGTTAAATATAAAGTAATACTATTGATTTAATCTTGATTATAAAAATCAGCCATTATAATTTTGATTACGGATAAATGGCAAAGGGATTGGAGGAACAGCAATGAAACAATTAATGATAAGACCGGCGATTTATAAGTATTCAAAGGCAAAGGATTTTGCGGAGGAGTTCAATATCGGCGAGGGTGATTTAATCATTACAAATGAATACATCTATAACCCTTATTTTTCACAGCTGAATTTAAGATGTGATGTTATTTATCAGGAGAAGTATGGAATGGGTGAGCCTTCCGATGAGATGGTAGAAGCGATTTACAGGGATATAAAGGGTGATTACAAAAGAATAATTGCGATTGGCGGCGGGACGATTATTGACATCAGTAAGATTTTTGCCTTGAAGAATATCCTGCCGATTACGGATTTGTTTGACAAAAAGCTGGAGATTATCCGGGATAAAGAATTAATTCTTGTTCCTACAACCTGCGGGACGGGAAGTGAAGTAACGAACATTGCTATTCTGGCGTTAAACAGCAAAAATACAAAGAAAGGCCTTGCGCTGGATGAGATGTATGCCGACAGTGCGGTGCTGATACCGGAGCTATTGGAAGGACTGCCGTTTCGGTTCTTTGCGACCAGCTCCATCGATGCGCTGATTCATGCGGTCGAGTCGACCTTATCACCGAAAGGAAATGATATTACAAGGCTATTCGGATATAAGGCCGTCGAGATAATATTAGAAGGCTATAAAAAGATAGCCACAGACCAGGAAGCAAGAAAGCCCTTACTGGAATCCTTTCTGATGGCTAGCACATATGCGGGTATCGCTTTTGGAAATGCCGGCTGTGCGGCGGTTCATGCGCTTAGCTATCCCCTGGGCGCCAAATACCATGTTGCCCATGGAGAAGCCAACTATGCAATATTTACAGGGGTCATGAAGAATTACATGGAACTGAAATCGGACGGTGAAATCGAAAGGCTGAATCAGTTTATAGCGGATATTCTGGGCTGTGACACGGATAAGGTGTATGAGGAGCTGGAAAAATTACTGAACAATATTATTCAGAAGAAAGGCTTAAGAGAATATGGCGTATCCGAGGCGGACTTGTTTGAATTTACGGATTCTGTCATGGTCAATCAGGGACGGCTTATGGCGAACAATTTTGCCAGACTTGATAAGGACAGGGTTTACAAGATATATAAGGAGCTATATTAAAAATAATAAATCACAGGAGGAATGAAATGATGATGACCAGAGACGAGTACATAGAAAGCCTGAGAAAATTAAGACCGGTTGTTTATATGTTTGGAGAAAAAGTGGACAATACCGTGGACCATCCGGTAATAAAGCCTTCCATGAATTCGGTGGCAGCAACGTACGAGCTGGCTGAAAAACCGGAATATGAAGATTTAATGACAGCCGTTTCGAATATTACCGGCAAAAAGATTAACCGATTTAATCATATTCATCAATCGCAGGAGGATTTGGTCAAAAAAGTAAAAATGCAGAGGTTACTTGGCCAATATACGGCATCATGCTTCCAAAGATGTGTGGGTATGGATGCGGGGAATGCGGTTTACAGTACGACCTACGAAATGGACAAAGCCTGCGGTACCCATTATTTTGATAAATTCATTAAATACTGGACCATGGTTCAGGAACAGGATTTAACCGTGGACGGAGCGATGACGGACCCGAAAGGGGACCGCAGCTTATCGCCCTCTGCCCAGGAGGATGCAGACTTATACCTACGGGTTGTAGAAAGAAGACCGGACGGTATTGTCGTTCGCGGAGCAAAAGCGCACCAGACGGGCATGATTAATTCCCATGAAGTGCTGGTTATGCCTACCATAGCGATGAAGCCGGAAGATAGGGATTACGCGGTATCCTTTGCCGTTCCGGTTGATACGAAGGGCATCTTTATGGTATACGGACGCCAGTCCTGTGATACGCGAAAATTAGAAAAGAATGCGGATTTGGATTTGGGGAACAGCCAATACGGCGGACATGAAGCCCTGGTTATTTTTGATGATGTATTCGTGCCTAATGACAGAATCTTTATGGATGGTGAGACCCAGTTTGCCGGTATGCTGGTAGAACGCTTTGCGTCTTATCACAGACAAAGCTACGGCGGATGCAAAGTGGGTGTGGGAGATGTATTAATCGGTGCGGCTGCCCTTGCCGCCGAATATAACGGTGCAGCGAAAGCCTCCCATATTAAAGACAAGCTGATAGAGATGACCCATCTAAATGAGACGCTTTATGCCTGCGGCATCGCCTGCTCGGCAGAAGGAACAAAAACAGAAGCAGGCAATTACTTTGTGGATACCTTACTGGCAAATGTATGCAAGCAGAACATAACAAGATTCCCGTATGAAATCACCCGTCTGGCAGAAGATATTGCGGGCGGACTTATGGTTACGATGCCGTCATCGGCTGACTTTGAGAATGAATGCCTAAAGCCCTACCTTGAAAAGTATCTTAAGGGAGCAGCCCATGTACCGACCCTGGACAGAATGCGTGTACTAAGACTGATTGAGAATATAACGCTGGGAACGGCAGCAGTAGGCTACCGGACAGAATCGCTCCATGGAGCCGGTTCTCCCCAGGCACAGCGCATTGTCATAGCCAGACAGGGTAATATTGAAGGAAAGAAAGAGCTGGCAAAAAAGATTTGCGGTATTAAGGAATAATGGCGTATGGATACGATGATGAAGGAACTGGAGGAATTATTAAATAAGCAGCCCTTGTGCAGCGGTTCTATCGTAAAAGTCAGGGATATTAAAGATAACAGAGTTATCATTCAGCTTATGGGTGCCTGCAGCGGATGCCCGGGAGTACAGATTACTGTGGCGGATAGCCTTGAAGCAGTGATCAAGGAGCGGATACCGTCCGTACAGGAGGTTCTTGTTGATAATTCCTGTGATGATGCGCTGATATCATTTGCCAGAAGCATCTTAAATCATACCGGGCAGGTGTCGTTGTGAAGATATGTGTCCGGTACTGCGGCGGCTGTAACGCAGGCTACGACCGGAAAAAGTTCGTACAAAGCCTGATGGACGCACTGCCTTCGAATGTAATTTGGGAATATGCCGTTCCGGACGAAGATACGGATATTATCCTTCAGGTGGCAGGCTGCGGCCGAAAATGCAACCGGATTATACCTCAGGTGATGAGAAGATTATTACAGCCGGAAAGATAGAGGATTTTGAGGATATAAAAGTCAGATTAACCAAGGAGGTACAAAGTGAATCTCAGTCAATATTATAGAGAACGCACGATTGATGCGTCCGGTGCAGTAAAACATATTAAAAATGGTGACAGAATTGTTCTTGGACATGCTGTCGGGGAGCCTCAGGAATTAGTCAGGGCATTGGTAGCAAGGCAGGAAGAGCTGGAAGACGTAGAGATTGTACACATGGTCTGTGTTGGTGAGGCAAAATATTGTGCACCGGAAGCAAGGAAGCATTTCAGACACAATGCGATATTTGTCGGAGGGGCTACCAGACAAGCCATCGCAGACGGAAGAGGAGACTATACACCATGCTTTTTTTATGAAGTTCCCTCCCTGTTCAGAGATTATCTGCCGATTGATGTGGCACTTATCCAGACCAGCAGACCGGATAAAAACGGATATGTAAGCCTTGGGGTCTCCGTCGATTATACAAAGGCCGTTGCGGAGAATGCCGCGCTTGTCATTGCACAGGTCAATGAAGCGATGCCAAGAACGATGGGTGACAGCTTTATACACATCCGTGAAATAGATTACTTTGTTGAACATACGGAGCCGCTGCTTGAATTGCAGCGTTCAGAACTAAGCGAGGAGGAACTTACGATAGGAAGATATTGTGCCAGCCTTATTCCGGATGGAGCAACACTGCAATTAGGAATCGGTTCACTGCCCGATGCAGTGCTTATGTCGCTGGAAGAAAAGAAGGATTTGGGAATACATAGTGAAATGTTCTCGGACGGTGTCATGCATCTGGTGAAAAAAGGAGTTATCAATAATCGTAAAAAAAGTCTGCATCCCGGAAAAATAGTTGCCTCCTTTATTATGGGTTCAAGGAATCTATATAATTTTGTGGATGAGAATCCATTAATCTATATGGCAACCGTTGATTATGTCAATAACCCTTATGTGATAGGCCAGAACGATAATTTAATATCCATCAATTCCTGTGTCCAGGTGGATTTACAAGGGCAGGTATGCTCTGAAAGCATAGGGCTAAAGCAGATAAGCGGTACGGGAGGCCAGGTTGATTTTATCAGAGGGGCCAGTATTTCTAAGGGAGGGAAAGCAATATTAGCGATTACCTCAACGGCCCGTAACGGCAGTGTCAGCAAGATTGTGCCTTTGCTGGATGAGGGGGCTGCAATAACCACCAGCAGAAACGATGTCGATTACATCGTGACAGAGTATGGAATTGCCAAGTTAAAGGGAAAATCCTTACGGGACCGCGGCAGGGAGCTTATCCATATCGCCCATCCCAAATTCAGAAATGACTTGATTTCAGAATGGGAGAAACGATTCAAGACAACATTTTAGAAAGGACAATACTTATGAATAATGTATATGTAGTGGGTGCCTGCAGAACGGCAATCGGGGCATTTCTTGGAACCTTAAAGGACATCGGCGCAGTACAGCTTGGCAGTATAAGCCTGATGGAGAGCCTTAAAAGAGCCAATGTACCGGCTGAACAGGTGGACCAGGTAATACTGGGAAATGTATTACAGGCCGGGCAGGGCCAGAATCCGGCAAGACAGGTGGCGGTTCATGCGGGTCTGCCCTATGAGATTCCGGCGATGACGGTAAACAAAGTATGCGGCTCCGGACTGGTTTCAATCACCCTTGCAGCATTGACAATCAAAGCCGGAGAGGCAGATTGTATTGTGGCAGGAGGCTTTGAAAGTATGTCGAATGCACCCTATCTTCTACCGAAGATGAGAACAGGACAGCGGATGGGAAACGGTGCTGTGGTCGACAGCATGATGAATGAAGGATTATGGGATATATTTAATGATTACCATATGGGCATTACAGCGGAAAATATTGCACAGCAATATGAAATCACCCGGCAGGACCAGGATGAATTTGCAATGGAATCCCAGAGCAAAGCAAT
>JAEZXP010000040.1 GCA_023419655.1 Bacillota bacterium
CATTTTCTGTAAGGCCATTATACTATGTTTTCGTCATAAATTATATAGCTCAAACCTCGATAAAATGGAATTTAGTCTTCACACTGGAATTTAACTTTACGCTGGAATTTAAGTTTTCACTCAACCGCCTAAAAAAATACCCCTTTTTGATTGACATTCACAAGGATTGCCACTCAAAAGGAGCAGGTTTTTACTCAAGATTCTATTTGATTTTCTGACCCATTCTTAATCCTGCATACTGGCTTTGTATCTTGCCAGCAACAGGTCCACCATACGGCCGTAGCTCTTAACACCGTCCGCCTGAGCATTTGCTTTAAGGTAAGTATCATTAATTCGATTGGATACCGTACTTACCACCGTATCCTCATACTTTGCCCAGTACTGTGAATTATCCCGTATATCCGCTATGACCCCTTCCGAATAAGTGCCTCTGATTTCAAAATACAAGTCTGTACTCTGGCGGTACAATGCATTGCCTGAGGAAATCAGAGCCAGCATGACACTGCTATACATCAGCTCTACATTATCCGAGCAAATACCTGCCAGATACGCAATAAAATTAGCCTCGTCCTCCCTCATAAATCCCCGCTGGTGGGCCATCTCATGGAGCATGGTGGATGGAATCGAGTAATCCGGTATATCCACATTTACATTGGCTTCCATGGTAAATGGTATAAATATTCCGGTAATATCCGCATAAGACATAAGCGGAGAAAGAAGCACCGGTTTGGGATTCGCATACCTTCCGCCTAAAACCGGATATTCTCCCGATATGCTCTTCATGGCTTTATTCGCTTCTTTCGCCAGCTCATATTTGCTCATAGACAGCATAAATATCCCATTATCATCAACCGCAGGTACCTGGCTCCTAAGCTCATTCGCCTGGTCTGCCAGCTGCTTTGTCAGGCCATATAATTCTTCCACGGAATATTTATCAATCTCCAGATTGGAATAGTGTGCAAAAGAATACCGATAATAATTAAGTCCTCCCAGCATGGTAAATAAAAATAATCCCACACTTATAACACACAGCATGTTAATTAAGCCCTTGACCGCATGTATTTTGCGGTTGGCTCTGTCCTTTACCATGCGGACTATAAATCTTATCAATAATATTATCAGGATAACAGGCAGTATCAGAATAAGAAGCTCTGCCAGGGAAACAGGAATGATACCAGTAATCAGTGAAACAAATTGAGACAAACCTCTATAGATGAATAAAGCATGCACATGCTCTGCGAAAAAAATACTCTTTCTTGCCAATAATATCAGAAGCAGGGAAAACGGTAATAGCAGCAACAAATAATTCCGCTTAAGTTTTAGTAGTTTTTTCATCGTATTCCCCTTTCCGTAATCCAATACTACAACCCTATTCCATAGTATCATATTCTACCCTTATCCGCAATGTTTTGGTAGCATTGTAGTCGCGGAAATAACTTCCATATACCCTGCAAAATTACAACAAAGGGCTGCTGCAAAAATACCTCCCAGCCGCAGCAGGGAACCTATCCTTTTTGCTTAACAGCTTTGCGTATCTTGCAGCAGCCCTCTAAGACCACACATATTTATTAGAACTTCGGTATAACCGCTCCCTCATAAGTGGATTCAATAAATTCCCTTACTTCTTCACTTTTTAGAGCTTCTACAAGTGCCTTGATTTCTTCTCTGTCTTCATCGCCTTTTCTTATGGCGATAACATTGCCATAGGTTTCTGCTGCCACAGAATCCTTATCCTCCACTGCGATAGAATCCTTGGATACATTCAAGCCTGCCTGTATTGCGTAGTTACCATTAATAACTGCCAGGTCCGCATCCTGAAGTGAACGGGCAAGCTGTGCCGATTCAATCTCATGAATTACGAGGTTCTTAGGATTTTCAGCAATATCAATAACAGTTGCTTCCATGCCTACGCCTTCTGCCAATCTAATCAATCCCTGTGCTTCCAGTAAAAGAAGCGCCCTTGCTTCATTGGTTCCGTCATTTGGTACTAAAATCTGTGCTCCGTCCTTCAGCTCGTCAATGCTCTTCGTCTTTCCGGGATAAATTCCAAAGGGTTCATAATGTATAATAGCCACCGATACTAAGTCCATCTTTCTTTCTTCATTAAATTGGTCCAGATAAGGCTGATGCTGGAAGTAATTCGCATCCAAATCACCGGCATCCAGGGCTACATTTGGCTGAACATAATCGTTATACTCTATAATCTCAAGCTCAAAGCCCTTACTTGCCAATAAGCTCTTTGTCGTCTCCAGAATCTCTGCATGAGGTGTTATGCTCGCTCCGACCTTTATCTTTTTAAGCTCCTTGTTTTCATCCTGATTTTTTTCATCCTGATTGTTTTCATTTACTGAGTCACTCTTGCCCTTATCGCCCTCATCCTTCGCAGCACAGCCTCCCAGCACCGCAGTAAATAATGATAATAATAATAGTACAACAACAATCTTTTTCATTTTTCATCCTCCTAATTCAAATTATATATTACTTATTATGTGTTTTTCCGGCAGATTATCCACCGACTGTACCTCTTTATATCCAATGTATGTGATTTTTAGGCTCTTTTGTCCGAGCGCTTCATCCATCTGGTTCCAAGCTCCTGAAAACCCTGAACAATCAATACCATTATGGCAACTGTGATTAGCATGATATCCACTTCGTAGCGATAGTACCCATAGTTAATTGCAAGCGTTCCAAGACCTTTTCCTCCCACAAAGCCTGACATTGCGGAATATCCCAGAATAGTGATTACCGCAATCGCCGCTCCCTTAATCAGTGAACGCATGGCTTCCGGTATAAGTACTTTAAATACAATCTGAGATGTAGAAGCTCCCATCGAGTTGGCAGCTTCTATAACACCCTTATCCACTTCTTTTAATGATGATTCCACCAGCCTCGCTATGTAAGGCGCTGATGCTATAACCAGAGGAACTACCACTGCATTGGGACCGATTGTCGTTCCTATTAAAGCTCTTGTAAATGGCATTAAAGCAACCAGAAGTATGATAAAAGGGATAGAACGAATGATGTTTACGATTATTCCCAGTATCCGGTTAAATGTAACACGAGGTGCTATCCCGTCCTTATCTGTCACCACCAGCAGGATTCCCAAAGGAAGTCCGATTACATATGCTACAAATGATGATAACAGAACCATGTATAATGTTTCTAGTATACCCATACCTATCATTTTGATTACTGCCTGGCTAAGCATGCTATACCACCTCCTCATACGGTATCTTATTGGTTTCCAGATATGCAAATATCCGCTTCTTACCGGTCTCATCATCAGGAAGCTGTATAACCATCTGACCGAATGCTTTTCCATCAATATCTTTTGTATCTGCAAATAAAATATTCACCGGTGTTCTGCATTCCAATACCATATTCGCAATAACAGGTTCAAATGAGGTTCTTCCGTCAAAAATAATACGGCATTTATCCTCTCCCACAAATGATTCAATATGATTCGCCCCTGAGAATACAAGCTGTCGTGCAATCTTTGATTTGGGCCGCATAAAGACCTCCTCAACATCACCTATCTCAGCAATGCGGCTATTATCAATAATCGCCACACGGTTACAGATTTCTTCAATTACACTCATCTCATGGGTAATTACGATTACCGTTATGCCAAGCTTATGACTGATTTCCTTAAGCAGGTTAAGGATAGACCTTGTGGTCGTGGGGTCCAGTGCGCTGGTAGCCTCATCACACAATAATACTTTAGGATTCGTCGCTAAGGCTCTTGCTATGGCAACTCTCTGCTTTTGTCCCCCCGAAAGCTGGGCAGGATATGACTTTACCTTATCTGTAAGGCCAACAACCTCCAACAGCTCCAAAGCCCGTTTCTTTGCTTCCTTCTTCGGTACCCCTGCAATCTCCAGAGGAAAGCAGATGTTCTCCAGTGTGTTACGCTGCATCAGAAGATTAAACTGTTGGAATATCATACCCATGGACTGCCTTACCTTCAGCAATTCACTTTTTTCAATTTCAGACAGGTCTACTCCGTTAAAAACAACTCTTCCCTCTGTCGGCCTTTCTAAGTAATTAATGCATCTGACCAGTGTGCTTTTTCCCGCACCGCTCAGCCCGATAATGCCGAAGATTTCACCTTCATATATCGTAAGATTAATATCTTCCAGGGCCTTCACACGATTATTCTTACTTTCAAAGGTTTTTCCCAGTCCAATCAGTTCAATTATGGGCTCCTGATAAGCCATAACCCACCTCCGCTAACTTTTTTAGTTTGTAAATTAAGTCATATTATATCAGTGTACACTATGTTTTTGCAACAATCATTAATTATGGAATGCGATGCGAAGCATTTTACCTTATAGGATGGCCTTTCCTATCCAATAAAAAAACAGGATGCCGATAGCTTCCTGTTGGTTTTCATAGTCCTTTATAAAGATTAAAGAGCATATATCATGAAAGCACCACACTCATCTATCCAAGCACAATATTATATCAGGCATGCCGCACATAGTACACATACCAAACATGTTATTCATATTGTACATGATGGTGGTTGATGTTCTCATCATTCACTCCTCTCTGTAAGCTCTATCGGCTTTCCGGTTAATTTCCAATAATCAAATGATTGTTGGATGTAGTATAACTCATGGTATATTCGATGTCAATATGACATTTTATAGCGTTTTTGTATAGCCACATATAGCCTCTATCTATAACTACTGCTTCCGCTCCTTTGCAACCTCTCCCGCCCTTACTTCCCCCAAAAGAAGCCCGGAATCAGGATTGTGGCTTTGATAATTATTTTCTACCGATTCCATACTGTAATTGGCATAGCAATATATGCAGCCATTTTTACAGGTATTATATACACCAATATCGACACTCTGCATACAGCCGCAGTCCGGCCTTTGATTACGGTCCTTTTTTACTTCAAGGCTATAACCGCAAATCTTTTCGATTATCTCTCTATCTATACATTTTGCAGGGCGTACTCCGTATTCCGAATAATCCATTTTCTCGCAGCAGGTATAGATATCAATCCCATGCTGCCTGCCTATCCCAGAAAAGCCGGATGCCAAAGCTATGCTTTCCTCTGTATTTATTTCTCTTATTATCCCGTCCCGAACAGGCTTATTTACCTTGGAATACAAATCAACAAAGCTTATGGTACATCTATCCGTATATCCGCTGAGGCTATCGCAAAGCCTGGAAAATTCCTTCATATGATATTCGATGGATAAGGTTTTATTCAAGATTATCGGGTCATAGCGCCACA
>JAEZXP010000109.1 GCA_023419655.1 Bacillota bacterium
TTGTAAGCCGTTCAAAAGGCTTTGATAAATCAATTTCCTCACCATCGTAGGTTATCTTCGTTGTACTAAGCACCTTATTTGCCACATTACGGAATAATCTTCTACCAAATCCATCATGCCGTAGTAATCTGTATAAGCCTGATACAGCTCAAGCAGCGTGAATTCAGGATTATGCCTTACGGACAATCCCTCATTACGAAATACCCTGCCGATTTCATACACCCGCTCCAGACCGCCTACTATCAGTCTCTTCAGATATAGCTCTAAAGAAATTCGAAGAAACATATCCTGGTCCAATGCATTGTGATGGGTGGTAAAAGGCTTTGCTGCAGCTCCGCCGGCATTCGGTACCAATACCGGCGTCTCTACCTCGATAAAATCCTTATTATCCAGATAATTCCGAATCTCCCTTATAATCAGAGACCGCTTTACAAATGTATCCCGAACCTCCGGATTGACGATAAGGTCCACATATCTCTGACGATATCGGGTATCCGTATCCCGAAGTCCGTGGAACTTCTCAGGAAGCACCTGCAGGCTTTTTGAAAGAAGAACAATACTTTTAACCTTTATGGAAATCTCGCCGGAATGTGTCTTAAACACTTCACCTTCCAGGCCTACAATATCACCAATGTCGTATTTCTTAAATTCAGCATAAGGCTCCTCACCAATATCATCCCTTCTGACATAGGCCTGAATATCGCCCTTTAAATCCCGCACATTGCAAAAGGAAGCCTTGCCCATGACACGCTTTGTCATGATACGGCCTGCTACCCTTACGGTTTTTCCTTCGAATCCTTCAAAATCATCCGCAATATCCGATGAATGATGGGTCACATTATACTTCATTATTTGAAAGGGGTCTTTTCCCTTCTCCTGAAGCTCCGCCAGCTTTGTCCTTTTAACTTTAAGCAGCGTATTGATATCCTGTTCATTTTGTACTCTTTCGTCAGTCATGTTCTCTTCACCTCTTATCGTTTAAGCCGATATAGACTTTACCTTAAGTATAACCCTCTGTCAGAAGTCAATACCGTTTTTTAATTTGACCTTTGGATTTCTAATATTTCATATTGAATCACTTCTCCGTGGCTCTCCACATTTACAATTTCTCCGACCCGCTTGCCAAGAAGCTCCTTGCCCAGAGGAGATTCGTTGGAGATTTTCCCCTTGAGGCTGTTCGCTTCCGTCGAGCCAACGATTTTATATGTTAATTCCTCTTTGTATTCCATATCATATATCCGAACCTTGCAGCCGATATTGATTGTGTCTACATCGACCTCGTCTTCTATAACAACTTCCGCATTCCTGAGAATTCTGTCAATCTCTTCAATTCTGGCCTCTATGTCTCTTTGCTCGTCCTTAGCAGCATCATATTCGGCATTCTCAGAAAGATCCCCCTGCTCTCTGGCTTCTTTTATCTTCTGGGCTATTTCTTTTCTTTTATTTACCTTTAAGTCATGAAGTTCCTCTTCCAATTGCTGCAATCCTTCATAAGTCAATATGTTTTTCTTCTCTACCATAAAACACCCTTCCTCCATATTGCATATTACTTTTAATTCCATACAATACATTCAAAGTATTATATATCATCGCCTGTTTCTTGTCAACATCATATATTATCCTATAATTTGTTGTAATTCATCAAAATTTTCACGCAATTTTGACAATATTAGTGTTATCCATTCTAATCACCTTTTCCTGCGGCATAAAATGCATGCTGCCGAAACGTAATGATTATTATGGACAGTATATCTTATCTTTATAGCATATAAAATATTCTATCCTTTTATGAATATTACGTTATGTCCTATTCAGATAAACGTAAAAATTCCTTAATAATAACGGGCTTTATATTGTTTTTACAGCTTATTAAAATATTCGCCAAAGTCAAAGGTTGCAAAATAATCCTTTGGCGTCTCCGCTCTGCGGATTAGCTGTACTGAATTATCTTCCTTTAAAAGCAGCTCCGCACTTCTTAATTTTCCGTTGTAATTATAGCCCATGGAAAAGCCGTGAGCCCCTGTGTCATGAATAACAATCAAATCGCCGATATCAATCTTTGGCAGCATTCTGTCAACGGCAAATTTATCATTGTTCTCACATAGGGAACCGGTTACATCGTATTTATAATCACAGGGAGCATCCTCCTTGCCCATAACCGTTATATGATGATAGGCGCCGTACATCGCAGGCCTCATCAAATTAACCGCACAGGCATCAAGTCCTATATACTCCTTATAGATATGCTTCTCATGCACCGCAGTTGCCACCAGATGTCCATAAGGTGCCAGCATATATCTTCCCAGCTCCGTGTAGATTGCCACATCTCCCATTCCGGCCGGAACAAGAATCTCCTCATATGCCTTTCTTACGCCTTCTCCGATAGCCATAATATCATTCGGCTTTTCTTCAGGGCGATAGGGTATTCCCACTCCACCGGAAAGATTAATAAACCGGATATCGGCCCCTGTCTTTTCGTGAAGCTCTACTGCCAGTTCAAATAATATGCCTGCCAGTGTCGGATAGTATTCATTGGAAATCGTATTGCTTGCAAGAAAAGCATGGATACCAAAATGCTTTGCACCCTTTTCCTTTAAGATACGAAAGCCCTCTATCAATTGCTCCTTGGTAAAGCCGTATTTTGCATCTCCCGGATTATCCATAATTCCATTGGATGTCTTAAATACTCCGCCGGGGTTATACCTGCAGCTGATGGTCTCAGGAATCCCTGTCGTCCTTTCAAGGAATTCTATATGGGTAAAATCATCCAGATTAATGATACCGTCCATCTCTCTTGCTTTTATATATTCCTCTGCAGGCGTTACATTGGACGAGAACATGATATCCTCACCGGAATATCCTACCGCTTCAGCCAGCATCAGCTCTGTCAAAGAGGAGCAATCCACCCCGCAGCCTTCCTCCTTTAATATATTTAATATATAAGGATTGGGTGTGGCTTTTATTGCAAAATATTCCTTAAACCCTTTATTCCATGCAAATGCAGCCTTTAACCGTCTTGCATTTTCACGGATACCCTTTTCATCATAGATATGAAAAGGGGTCGGGTATGTCTTTACTATTTCCTTTAGTTGATTCAAATTAACAAATGGTTTCTTCATCGGCACTCTCCTAAAATGTAAAAAGCCGGACTAATCATACGATATCCGCTTATGTATCTTATTTTCAAATTATATATTCATCACTAATTTATAGTCTCCCGATTTTACATTGGATATAAATTCGTGAATATTTTTCACCGGTTTTTCAAATCCCAATCCGCAGTATTCTGTCTCAAATCCATGGGCATCCGTTCCCGCAAATTCCGGAAGATTATGCTTTCTGGCATAAGCTGCAGCCTGCGTATTCGGTTCCATGCTTTTATTACCGACATTATATACCTCTACCGCATCAACAAGCTCGGGAAAAAGACGTATCTCTTTTATATAAGGCCGGACACGGAATGGATGTGCATGAACCACATAACCTCCTGCCTCATGAACATGGTGATATTGTTCTTCTATCGACCAGTAAAGTATCTCCGGATGACTTCTTATCCATTCATGATCCAGTCCGTATATTAAAAATTCTGTTCCTCTATAATTAGCTTCCCATCCGAAGAATACGGATAATCCCAGCTTATCCCCTTCATTTCTGGCATTCTCATAACCCTTGCAGAACAAATCAACTCTTTTCTCCCAAGGTAAATTGGCTGGAACAGCCGTGTTTCCATTAAAAAAATGGTCTGTTACAATAATGCCGGCATACCCGGCTTCCTTGTATATCCTTACCTGCTCCGCCCCGGTTCTTATCGAACATGCACTTGCTTCACTGGTATGCAGATGGGTTTCATATAAATATATGCCCACTCTAACACCTGCCCTTTCTAATCAGCAGCCTCGCCCGTCACTACTCTCTATACAGTTTCAGAGTATCGCTCCTATTATACATCATTTTCGATTATTTTCAAACATTTTTTATGTAAGCCTTCATCTAGTGAAACTGAGACCTTGTTCCCACACCCTTTCTTTGTAAAACGTCTGGCCGCCATATTTCAACCGGATACGAACAAAAAACACATAAACCGCTCGAACGTATGATTATAAAATTACTAGAAAAATACAAAGTGTTGTGTTATAATCATTTGGAATAATCTATATATAGAATCTTGTAAAAGGGGAATTTAAAACCATGGAACAATATAGCGGAAGTCAAATCGTTGTTTTAGAAGGACTTGAGGCAGTCCGCAGACGTCCCGGAATGTATATAGGAAGCACCGGACCCAGAGGCCTTCATCATCTTATCTGGGAAATTATCGACAATGGTATTGATGAGCATCTGGCAGGCTACTGCACCCAGATAGATGTTACAATTCGAAAGGACGGCGGTATTGAGATAGCGGATAACGGCCGTGGCGTACCCGTAGATATTCATCCGACAAAGAAGATACCCACTGCCCGTGTCGTCTATACCGTCCTCCATGCCGGAGGCAAGTTTGACAGTACCGTATACAAGGTGTCAGGCGGTCTTCACGGTGTTGGTGCATCGGTTGTAAATGCCCTTTCAAAACGCATGCTTGTGGAGATAAAAAGGGATGGCAAAGTATACCGTGATGAATATATAAACGGCGGAAATCCTGCAACAAAATTGGAAAATGGTCTTCTTCCTGTTGTCGGCAAATGCAACAAATCCGATACAGGTACGAAGGTTATCTTCTATCCTGACGACACCATCTTTGAAACGGTGGAATTCAAGGCCGATATCATTCAAAAAAAGCTAAAGGAAATCGCTTTTCTTAATAAAAATCTCCGTCTGAATTTTAATGATGAAATTACCGGCACCTCAAAAAGCTATCTTGAGGAATTCGGCATCAAAAGCTTTGTTTCCTATCTTACCAGAGAAATGACTCCCCTTCATGACGAGCCCATCTATCTGGAAGGACAAAGCGGCGATATCGAAGTAGAGATAGCATTTCAATATACCGATAACTATTCCGAGCAGATAAACTCTTATTGCAACCGTATTAATGTAGTGGACGGCGGCACCTTGGTTACCGGTTTTAAGACAGGCCTTACCCGGGTTATGAACCAATATGCCAGAGAACTGGGTATCTTAAAAGATAAGGATGAGAATTTCGACGGCAAGGATATCCGTAACGGCATCGTTGCCAT
>JAEZXP010000166.1 GCA_023419655.1 Bacillota bacterium
TTTGTACTCTTTTTCACAGGCCGTCTATGAGTCAATAAAAATGCACATTTGAACTCTTAAAAAATCAATAAAGTTAAGCTTTTACTTGACATACCTTTTGATCAATCGAGAGTTTCGCAATTACCTATATAGCTAAATAACTATGACTTTGATATAATAATACTGTTTTTAATATATGATGACAAGACTTATAATGGATATGTACGATAGCAAAAGGAGAAATTTTATGGAAAAAAATTTAAGAAGTTATTTTAAACTGCTCAAATCCACTTTCTTTTTGAGTGCGTTTACCTTTGGAGGCGGATACGTAATCATTCCATTGATGAAGAAAAAGTTTGTGGATGAATTAGGCTGGCTGGAGGAAGAAGAAATGCTGAACATGGCAGCAATAGCACAGTCTTCACCCGGAGCAATGGCGGTCAACGCATCCATCCTGGTAGGCTGGCGTCTGATGGGATTATCAGGTGCACTCGTGGCGATTCTTGGCACAATACTGCCTCCGTTTATCATACTTTCTGTTATCTCATTGTTTTATTCGGCCTTTCGGGATAATGTTGTTGTAAGTGCCGCTCTAAGGGGTATGATGGCGGGTGTGTGTGCAGTTATTTTTGATGTGGTAATAACAATGGGAGGCAAAATCATCAAGACAAAAAAGTGGCTGTCTATTCTCATTATGGCAGGGGCCTTCACCGTATACTATTTCTTGCATGTCAACATCGTTTACATTATTATGTTTTGCGCTACGCTGGGGGCACTGGTGAGTCTGCATGACAAACAAACCGGAAAGGAGCATATATAGAATATGATTTATCTGCAATTATTTTGGAGTTTCTTTCAAATCGGTTTGTTCAGCTTTGGAGGCGGAATGGCTGCCATGCCGCTAATACAGAATCAGGTAGTTAACATCCATAACTGGCTTTCTCTAACAGAGTTTACAGACCTTATTACGATTTCAGAAATGACACCGGGACCGATTGCTATTAACTCAGCCACCTTCGTCGGAACCCGGATTGCGGGAGTGGGAGGTGCACTGGTATCTACTCTTGGCTGTATTTTGCCTTCCTGTGTCATCGTACTATTTTTGGCATGGCTGTATAACAGATACAGCGGGATGGTGGTAATCAGAGGTGTACTTGCGGGTTTGAGACCGACAGTGGTAGCCCTTATCCTGTCAGCAGGGCTGTCCATACTTGTATTGTCATTCTGGGGTGCGGATGGCTTTACATGGGATATAGCCCCTATAGATTTTATTGCTGTTGCTATATTTGGTTCGGGAATTTTTCTGCTTCGAAAGTTCAAGCTGAACCCCATCCTTATTATGCTTGGCAGCGGCGTGATTGGTGGAATCTGCTATCTGTTGATTTAAGGGGGAGTCGAAATGATTATAATCGTGAAGCATGGATTTTGTGAAAAGTTATTTTTTGATGAAACCGGAAAACGGCTTGCCGCCTTGAGGAGCGCAAAGCTGTTCGGAGCAGAAAAGGCAGTGGTTGGTTCAGACAAGACGGTGAAGTATGAAACAGGTATTGAAAACTTATCAGACAAACCGGCTGGAGAGAACCGGAGATATACACTCAAGCAGGACAGCGTGCTGGTGGCATCCGCACGGCCATTATACGCCGCCGATACCAATCATTTTACTATTCCGAAGTCTCCGCGGCCTTTGGGATTGGAGATTGAAATGATAGATGGAGAGCAATGGCGGGTAGACCGGGATAAAGATAATTCCGTGAAAATATATACACCGGATGGAGCCGGTAAATTATCGGATTTCTTTTCTACTTGCCCTCAGGTATTTGAACTTCCCAAAGGGAGCAATATCTATCTATGGGCAGGTGTATACGCAATGGTTGGCTACATGATGCATGAAGATGATATCTATCCGGTATAATAATTTATAATCAAAAAGCGAAATAACAGCTGAAAATAGAGATTTAATGTAAATGGAGCGGGATTGTTACAATCCCGCTCCATTTACATTATAAGAAATCAGACATTTGCTATTAAAAAAACGACACCTTTTCTTTTGACAGGTTATGCTGTTGACATGAAAATCACATTTTATTATGATGGATTCATTAAATTCCATAGTAAAGCCAGGTATAAGGCAGGAGATAAAATTGAAGATAGGTAGAATATATAGAAAGCTAAGCTTAAAATACAGAATTATGATAGCAGTTCTATGCGTGTTGATTCCGGTATCAGTGGTTTTTGCAAATATAGCAAATAAATTCGTTCAAAGGATTGAGAACCAGCTAATACAGGCAAATACCAATAGCATGCAGGTTTACTACAATATTATTTCGACGGAGATACAACGGTCAGAGGTATATTTGATTGACAGGGTCTGGAACAATGATAAGTTCGATTTATTTGCATCTTCCGATGAATATGGCTTGGCGGAGAAAACATCGATGGAGATGCTTCAGGAGATTAAGGTCTTCTTTTATACGAACAATGATATTACCGGATTCGTTCTATATAATAAGAACCACGATATATTCCAGGTAATCTATAACCAGATTGTCGGCTACGGAGATATAATGAATGACATTAACAGCGGTATATATGATGTTTTAAAATCTGAAGACAACACGCCAATAGGGTGGTTTCTTATGAACACGGCAAACAGGTGGATGCTTTGCAGAATTATGGAGAACCAAGGGTCATATGGGGTATGCATGATAGACCTCACACAGGCATCTAAAAATGCAAACCTCTATCATGGCATAGATGGAAAGGTCTTTTTCTATAAGAATGATTCCATCCTTAATAATGAAGACTGGATAACCAGAAACAAGATAAACCTTAAATACTTTGGAGAGGAATCCTATATAAACAACGGGAAGAAGGATTATATTGTTATTCAAAAGCAGCTGGTCGGAATTAAAGTTGCTGTAGTTTTTGATTATGAAAAAAGCAATGCAGGAATAGGTATGATTTATTCCAGTGCCTTTATATATTTTTTAGTTGCGATTTTATCATTAATAGCCGTTGTGCTGTATTTAGAAAAGGAATTATTCAAACCATTGAACGATATGGTTAAAACCATGAAAAAGGTACAAAAGGGAGATTTGACGGCGAGGCTCAGCAAATATAAAGGAATCGAATTTACACAAGTGCATGATACCTTCAATCATATGATGGATGAGGTATATGATTTAAGAATAAAGAGCTACGAACAGCAATTACTGTCAAATAAATTAGAGCTTGACGCACTTCGGTTACAGATACGTCCTCATTTCTATCTAAATTCTCTAAAAAGTATTTTTGGATTATCCCAGGCAGGGAAAATGGAGCAGATTCAAAGAACGGTACTGTATTTATCCTTGCATTTAAGATATGTATTTGACATAAAGACGGAGGTTATCCCATTAGAAAAGGAATTAAAAATGATTGAAAATTATATATCTTTGCAAAAGGTCTGTGAGATTGGAATGCCGCAGTTTGAATATTCCATAGAAGATAATCTTAAAATAATAAAAGTGCCGCCGGTCAGCTTGCTTTCTTTGGTTGAAAATAGTATGAAGCACGGGATGTCACAGGATGGCTCATTGAATATAGCGATTCATATTAAAAGCATGATGATTGATAATCAAAAAATTATTGATATTATTGTGGCAGATAACGGGCCGGGGTTTTCACAGGAGCTGCTGGATACGCTTAACCGGGGCGATGCAGTTGATTTGGAAGGATACAATATAGGTCTTGCCAATGTTATCAGAAGATTTCATGTACTATACGGCGGTGACTGCAATTTCTTATTCTCGAATAAAAATGGAGCTCAAATTGAAATTATGTTTTCAATTAAGGAGGAAGATATCCTTTGAAACTTTTGATTGTTGATGATCAGGCCAGTGTGGTACAGGGCATTAAAGAAGGAATTGATTGGAAAGAATTAGGCGTGAATAAAGTATATACGGCCTATAATGCTTTGGATGCAAAAAAGATTCTAAAAGAAGAGGTCATTCATGTCATGCTGTGTGACATTGAAATGCCCGTAGAGAGCGGATTGCAGCTATTTGAATGGGTATGTGAGCGAGGCCTGCCGGTGCAATGCATTTTTCTCACCAGTCATGCTGAATTTGATTATGCAAAAGAAGCAGTACATTTAGGGGCATTTGATTATATCATTCAGCCGGCACCCTATTTGGAAATCAGCAAGGCTGTCAGCCTTGCCATAAAAGCGGTAAAATCTAAAAAGGCAGAGGATGAAATCCTTAGTCGGGGGAAAATATTTCGTAAGCAGGAAATATCAATTGCATGCAATGTGCTTAGGAGTTATTTGAGAGGAGCCAGTAATCAAAATGAGATGGAAATGCTGGCTGATTTAAAGGTATTGCCTGATTTCATGTATAAAGGCTGTATTGTATTAATACAGATTGTAAAATGGCATGATGAATCAGAAGAGTGGGAGCACAATGTTATAGAGGGAGCGTTTGAAAACATACTAAGTGAGCTATTTGGTGATTCTGGATATATAATAGGAGTAGCTTATATAGAAGAAAATACGGCAGCACTGATCATTCAGAATAATATGGGCGATTTGAACATTGAGAAGGATGTTCTTCCGACACTAAACTACTTTAGCAGTGCGTGCCGGGAATATTTTAAATGTGATGCAGCCTGCTATTACTCCGATTATGTTGAGCTGTCAATTGCAAAAAACATATGGAAGAGTTTGATAAAGCAAAGGGATAACAATATTCGTTTGGAAAGTGGTATGTTTCCAATAGAGGTAGCCAGGAAGCATGGTACCGTATCTTATACGTTTAAAAATCCACAGATAAAATATTGGCAGTCATTAATTAAAGACGGTTATGCAGATGCAATGGAACATCAAGCCATACAGCTTCTTGATGAAATGGACGCGGACGGAATTCTAGATAAAGCAAATTTATTAAGCTTTTATCAGGATTTTATTCAAATGATATATACGGTTATTGAATCCAGTAATCAAATATATAATGATATCTTTGCAACAGAGGAGGGCTTGGAATTATATCGAAGCGGAATGAAATCCATCAATTCCATGAAAGAGCTAATCCGTTTTACAGCAGCACATTTTCGGGTAGAGAAAGATATCGATGATTCTAAATCAATAGTAAATAAGGTGCTGGAATATATTAATGAGCATTTAGACGGGGATATCAAGAGAGATGATTTGTCGGAACATGTTCATTTGAGTCCGGATTATCTTTCACGGATATTTAAGAAGGAATTAGGAATAACGATGAAGGAATATATCATCAATCAAAAAATGCTTGCAGCCCAGGTGCTGTTACAGACAACTAAACTGCCCATAAGCTATGTGGCTGCGAAAATGGGTTATAGTAATTTCAGCCATTTTTCATCGACATATAAGAGAATAATAGGACATACACCGAACGAAGAAAGAGCGAATTGATAAAACTTTAAAGATTATATTGTTTTCTTAAAAAAGAACAGAGACTCATGGAAGTTTCTGTTCTTTTACTATACCTTTTTGACTGGATTTTTGTGTTCTGCATATGAATTTTGACTTTTTTTTGATAATGAACAGCAGAAGAATGAAAGATTTATTGTTTTTTTAACTATAAACTAATGATAGTGAGATATCGTAATCAGTTAAAGGAGAGATTAAATGCCGCCTGTTAATTTATTAATAAAGCCTGCATCGAGTTTATGTAATATGAAATGCAATTATTGCTTTTATATAGATGAAAGTGAAAAACGGTGCCAGTCCTCATATGGCTTAATGACAGATAAAACATTAAAAAACGTAATCAGAAAAGGTGTATTGTATGCAGAAGGAGCCTGTACCATAGCATTTCAGGGGGGAGAACCGACGCTTTCCGGCTTGGATTTCTTTAAGCGTATGGTTAATTATGTAGAGCAATATAAC
>JAEZXP010000060.1 GCA_023419655.1 Bacillota bacterium
TGCTTTATAAGAATATAATCAGAGAATTTGCCCGGAGTATCGAATCGGATTTATATATTTTGCCCAGCAGCATTCATGAAATTATTCTCATACCTGTAGAAAATCCAGATGACAGGGAGCATTTTGAAAAGATGGTCAGAGAGATAAACAGCTCCCAGGTACCGGAGGAAGAAGTGCTTTCTGACCGTGTATATATCTATTTATTAGAGAAAGATACCATCATCATGTAACATATTTTCCTGTATATAGTCATATTTGCCATTGATTGTAATTGAGAGCGTGTATTTCGTTAAAAAAACTACTTTTTATTATTTCAATATTTTTTATAATGTGATATAATAATGAATTGACGAATAAAAACATAATTTGAGGTATGTTATCGCTCATTTTTGTTTGGATTAATTTTAAGGAGGACATTTCAATGGCAAGGAAAATGAAAACAATGGATGGAAATAATGCAGCCGCTCATGTATCTTATGCATTTACGGATGTTGCTGCTATCTATCCGATAACCCCTAGCTCAGTAATGGCCGAAGTGACCGATAAATGGTCGGCAGAGGGCAAGAAGAATATATTCGGGCAAGAGGTGAAGGTTGTTGAGATGCAGTCTGAAGCAGGTGCAGCAGGTACGGTTCACGGTTCATTGGCAGCCGGTGCACTAACCACTACTTTTACTGCGTCACAGGGTTTATTATTGATGATACCAAATCTCTATAAAATCGCTGGTGAACTGCTGCCGGGTGTATTTCATGTATCTGCTCGTGCATTAGCAAGTCATGCATTATCAATCTTTGGAGATCACTCTGACGTATATGCATGCCGTCAATCAGGTGTTGCGATGCTTGCAAGTACCAATCCGCAGGAGGTTATGGATTTGGGTGCTGTTGCTCACATGGCAGCAATTAAGGGAAGGGTACCTTTCCTGCATTTCTTTGATGGATTCAGAACATCCCATGAGCTTCAGAAGATTGAAGTTTGGGCAGATGAAGACTTGAAAGACATGGTTGATATGGATGCGATTGATGCATTCCGCCGCAGATCATTAAATCCCGAGCGCCCGGTACTTCGCGGCTCTGCTCAGAACCCGGATGTATTTTTCCAGGCAAGGGAAGCCTGCAATACATATTATGATGCAATACCGGCTATCGTGGAAGAGTATATGGACAAGGTGAATGCCAAGATAGGTACAGACTATAAGCTCTTTAACTACTATGGTGCTGAAGATGCAGAGCAGATTATTATTGCGATGGGTTCAGTGAATGATACGGCCGAAGAGACAATCGATTATCTCAATGCCAACGGACATAAGGTTGGCCTTGTGAAGGTACGCTTATACAGACCTTTCTGTGCGGACCGTTTGATGGAGGCAATTCCTGCCACCGTTAAGAAGATTTCCGTACTTGACAGAACCAAGGAGCCGGGTGCTTTGGGCGAGCCCTTATATCTGGATGTTGTTGCGGCTCTTAAGGGAAGTAAATTTGAGAATATTCCTGTATATAACGGCCGTTATGGTCTTGGCTCAAAGGATACAACCCCTGCACAGATTATTGCAGTATATAAGAATACCCAGAAAAAGACCTTTACCATCGGTATCAAGGACGATGTTACAAACCTGTCTCTTGATTTAGAGGAAAGTCCGAATACAACTCCTGAAGGAACGATTAACTGTAAGTTCTGGGGTCTTGGTGTGGACGGTACGGTAGGTGCCAATAAGAACTCCATAAAGATTATTGGTGACCATACCGACATGTATGCTCAGGCATATTTTGACTATGATTCAAAGAAATCAGGCGGTGTTACCATGTCCCATCTGAGATTTGGTAAGAAGCCTATTAAGTCAACCTATCTTATTTCAAAGGCTAATTTTGTGGCATGCCATAATCCTTCCTATGTAAGAAAATATAACATGGTACAGGAGATAAAGGATGGCGGCACATTCCTGCTCAACTGCGGCTGGAGCATGGAGGAGATGGAACAGCATCTTCCCGGTCAGGTTAAGCGTTATCTGGCGGAGCATGATATCAAGCTTTATACCATTGACGGTATAAGTATTGGTAAGGAGATTGGTCTTGGAGGACGTATTAATACGGTTCTTCAGGCAGCATTCTTTAAGCTGTCCAATATTATTCCTGTAGAGGAAGCAGTAAAATATATGAAGGATGCAGCAACCGCTTCTTACGGAAGAAAGGGCGAAGCTGTTGTTAAGATGAACCATGATGCAATTGACCGTGGTATTACGGATGTGAAGGAAGTGAAGGTTCCTGAAAGCTGGAAGAACGCAGGAGATGAAGAGCTTCATGCGAAGGTTACAGGAGACAGAAAGGATGTTGTTGATTTTGTTAACAATATACTTACTCCGGTAAATGCACAGCGTGGTAATGAGCTTCCCGTATCTGCATTTATTGAAAATGCTGACGGTACACTTCCTCAGGGCTCTTCCGCATTTGAAAAACGTGGAATCGCTGTGGATGTTCCGAATTGGATTCCTGAAAATTGTATCCAATGTAACTTCTGTGCTTACGTATGTCCTCATGCAGTTATTCGTCCTGTGGCGATGACAAAGGATGAGGCAGCAAAGGCTCCTGAAGGAATGAAGAAGACTTCTATGACCGGTCTGCCTGAGCTAGAATTTGCTATTACTGTATCGGTACTGGATTGTACCGGCTGCGGTTCCTGTGCAAATGTATGTCCCGGCAGAAAGGGAGAAAAGGCATTAATTATGACTCCTTTGGAAGAGAAGCTTGAAGAGCAGAAGAGCTTTGATTATGGCTTCTCCCTTGACGAGAAACCTGAGGTTAATGAGAAGTTCAAGGATGTTACAGTTAAGGGCAGCCAGTTCAAGCAGCCCCTGTTAGAGTTCTCAGGCGCATGTGCGGGCTGTGGTGAAACACCTTATGCGAAGCTGGTAACACAGCTCTTTGGCGAGAGAATGTTTATTGCAAATGCAACAGGATGTTCATCCATCTGGGGCGGTTCCATGCCTTCCACACCATACACAGTTGCAAAGAACGGCAGAGGACCTGCCTGGGCAAATTCCTTATTTGAGGATAATGCAGAGTATGGCTACGGTATGATGCTTGCACAGCAGACCTTACGAGACAGATTAAAAGGTAAGATAGAGGAGCTTGCTGCCACAACGGATAATGCAGATTTAAAAGCAGCAGCAGAAAGATATCTTGCAACGTATGAGAACGGCCGTGAGAATTCCGGTGCAACCAGTGCCCTTATAAGAGCAATGGAAGCCTGCGGATGTGAAGCATGCAAGGATATCTTAAAGGATAGAGAATTCCTGTCAAAGAAATCACAGTGGATATTTGGCGGTGACGGATGGGCTTACGACATCGGCTTCGGCGGATTGGACCATGTTATTGCCAGCGGACAGGATGTTAATATACTTGTATTTGATACGGAGGTATATTCCAATACAGGCGGACAATCCTCTAAGGCAACTCCTACCGGTGCGATTGCACAGTTTGCAGCAGCAGGTAAGGAAGTAAGAAAGAAAGACCTTGCACAGATTGCCATGAGCTATGGCTATGTGTATGTTGCACAGATTGCCCAGGGTGCTGATTATAACCAGACAATTAAGGCATTTGTTGAGGCAGAAAGCTATAACGGACCTTCTATTATCATAGCATATGCTCCTTGTATCAATCATGGTATCAAGGGAGGAATGGGCAAGTCCCAGACCGAGGAGAAGAATGCAATTCTTTCCGGCTACTGGCATAACTTCCGTTATGACCCCCGCTTAATTGAAGATGGAAAGAATCCGTTCATGCTCGACAGTAAGGCTCCGACAGAAAGCTTTAAGGACTTCCTGAAGAATGAAGTACGTTACAGCTCTCTGATTCGCCAGAATCCTGAAAGGGCAGAGGAATTATTCAACCAGGCAGAGAAGCATGCAGCAGCCAAATACGAGCACCTAAAGAGGCTGGAGACATTATATTCTGTAGATAACGAATAACCTATAACGAAGAAACGATTTGAAATTATAAATTATATAAAGGGTCACCGGTATTCCATTTGATGCATTCAATAGCCGTGCATGATGGGAATAACGGTGGCTCTTTTACCATGAGGGCGAACAGGCGTTGAATTAACAGAGGGCTCGTGGTAGAATATAGAAGTATTCTTTATAAAACCATGCTTGGGAATGGAGGAATGTATGGCAGCCTATACGACGATACTGCTGGATGCAGACGATACAATTTTTGACTTTGGAGCCTGTGAGGGTGAAGCATTAAGGCTTGCCTTTGAACAATATGGATTTCGGATGAATGATGAGATAAAAGCAGCCTATGCAAAAATCAACAAGGATTTGTGGAAGCAATATGAAAAGGGAATAATCGATAAGAATACGGTTATCTGCACACGATTCCAGCTTCTATTTGAACGATTTCAAATGAACGGTGACAAAAAAGGCTTTGAAGATACATACCAGGAGCTTCTGGGAATGCAGCATTTTTTAATAGAGGATGCGCTTCAGGTCATAGAATATCTTTATCGTAAATATGACTTATATATTGTAACAAACGGAGTAACAAAGACTCAGCTTAGAAGGTTTGGCGAATCAGGTCTGGATAAGTATATGAAGAGGATATTTGTTTCAGAAGAAACCGGATTTCAAAAGCCTATGAAGGAATATTTTGATTATTGCTTTGAAAGAATGAATAACCATGACTTGGATAAAATGATGATAATCGGGGACTCTCTTTCTTCGGACATTAAAGGGGGAAATAACGCAGGAATAACCACCTGCTGGTATAATCCGGCCTCATTGATTAATAACACGGATGCAAGCGTTGATATTGAGATTAAGCAGCTAAGGGAGCTGTTTAATCTTCTATAATAGTAAATTGGCTAAATATATAATAGGGTTTTATATCATACAGAATTACAACTTTCACACATATATTCACAGAATGGAGACAAAATATGAAAAACAGACAAGTTAATATTTTAATCATTGAAGCTAAGTTCTTTTCAGTAAATGACGAGTTAAAAAAGATTGTACAGGATACGGTAAAGGAAGCCGTTATAACTGTAGTTCCCCAGAAAGATGTAACGGATGAGATGATGTCAGAGGCTGAAATAATCTTTGGATGGCCAAGCCATGATGGGCTTAAGAAAGCAAAAAATTTAAAGATGGTTACGCTTCCCAGTGCGGGAGTGGACGGTTATACGGATAAGAATTTATATTTGAACAAAGACATCTTGCTGACAAACTCCAGCGGAGTATACGGACTTCCGATTGCAGAGCATGTATTTGCAATGATACTGTCCTATAACCGTAATCTGCAGGAATATGCCTGCTTGAAAAAGGAAAAAACATGGAACAACACATTGAAAACCAGAGATTTTAATGGCTCAACAGTAGGTATTATAGGATTTGGGGATATAGGTAAGGAAGTGGCCATAAGGGCAAAGGCTTGGGGTGCCAGGGTTCTTGCTGTAAAAAGAAAACCATCCGAAAAGCCAGATTATGTTGACCATCTGTATCTGGCGGAAGAGATGGATGAGGTTCTTAAACAATCTGATTATGTTGTTCTTAGCTTGCCGTCTACGGAGAAAACAAAGGGAATCATATCAAGAGAAAGAATTAACAGGATGAAGCCTGATGCATTTCTTGTCAATGTCGGCAGAGGTAATCTGGTTGACCAGGAGGCATTGATAGAAGCCCTAAAAGAGAATAGAATAGGCGGAGCAGGACTTGATGTAATGACACCGGAGCCCCTGCCTGCTGACAGTCCGCTATGGGAGCTTCCGAATGTAATCATTACACAGCACAGCTCAGGCTCATCGGCAGGAAATGATATCCGAAGGATTAAGATATTTGCTGATAATGTAAGAAGATATCTTAATGGAGAAGACCTTATGAATGTAGTAGATTTTTCAGAGGGTTATTAATAGGGAACCATACCATTCGGCCTTTCGTCTATAAAGTAGAAGAAGTGAAGGAAGGTGGTATATATGAGAAAAATTAGTTTGTTCATGCTGATACTTATCGTATTCGGCAGTAGTTTAATCGGATGCGCCAGGGATACGCTTTCTAAGGATAAAGATAATATCAATGATGGACAAAAGGTTTTTGAAGCAGATGTTATCGATACGAATGAAAGACTGCTTATTTCACCGGACAAGGATAGCAGTGAAATTTTATCCGCTGACAGGATTGTAGTCAGTCTGGCAGAAGCTGAGATTCTTGATAAAGATGGCAAAGCGGCAGAAGCCGGTATATTCAGGCCGGGAGACAGAGTGAGAATAACCTATAACGGCCTGATTGCAGAATCCTATCCGGCACAGATAACGGCCGACAAGATTGAGGTAATCGGTCACAATGATATGATTGATGGTTTTATGGCAATTATTGATGACCTCTATCAAGAAGATGAAGGCTTAAATGGTGATATTACGATGATTGCTTTTGATACCTCCGAATGGACGGACTTATCCAAGGATGAAATTGAAACCATTTTGAAGCTGGTTGAGAGTGAGTATGGATTTGAAGTGATTCAAAGCAGCTTTGATGAATTGAAAGAGCAGGGACTGATTGATAAGGACATACTGTCTTTTAAAGAGGGTATCCTGATAGAGCTAAAGGATATCAGGATAAATGATGCGAGGAATAAAATAACCTGTTCGACCCATAAGTGGAGGGGCGGAGACGGAGCCATCGGCTGGGATGCAGAAGCCAAGCTTAGCAAGGGAGAATGGAAGATAACAAGAAGTAATATGTGGATTAGCTGATAAACATTATTTTTTATCATCCGCCTTAAGAAATTGTCCTGTCTTACCCATATGATAGGCGAGGCGGATGATTTCTTGTTCCTCTTTTGTCATTTCTCTGGAAAACATCTTCTCCAGCTGTGAAATCAGCATAGGAAAGTCCAGGACCATTTTGCACGGTCTTTCGGGCTTTACTATAACATTAGGATTATAAAGCATGGGTTGTATGGACGTAGTATATATTTTTTTAAAAATCTCGGCCGTATACAGGGCATCATTTAATGCATCGTGGAAGGGATATGTTATGTGGATATTCAGGGCTTCCACGCAGGACCTAAGCTGAAGCAGCCTTTTCTTTGACTGGCCGAGAAAGATTGAGGTATGGGGCTGGATATTGATATATCTTTTTGGCAGAAGGGTATCATCAAGGTTATGGTATCTGGCATTTCTAAAAAGTTCTTTTATATCCGTCATTCCCCAGACACATAATATCGTTTCAGGTTCACTCACAAATTCTAAAAAATCTTTATAGACCTGGTCAAAATCAGCTTCTGATTCCAGGCTATCGGTTGTAATTCCCGTAAGTTCAGTAATGAATACACTGACGGATGAATAGATGGAAGGCTTTACAAAGCGGCGGAAGGTTTCTGACGTGTTAAAATCCCCGTCCAGCTTAACCGCCCCGAACTGGATTATCTCAAAAGGATATCTGCTTTTCTTATCCGGTGTTTCAGGCTTAAGCCTTAAATCGATTAAGGCATCCGGATTCTGATTAAATTCCAAATCCAATACGATATAATGCAAATCTTATCCTCCCTCCCGCAAAAAGCCTAAGTTATATGTATAAGTTTTTATTCGATTATATCATTCTATTATAACAGATAAAATATTTATCATCCAATTTTCTGAATTCATTGCCTGCGAAGGATGAATGGAACAATAAGGAAGGCACTATCGTCAAATAAATAAGGTATATGCAGCTATAAATCAATTCAATTAGGAGGTCATATCATGAAAAAGATAATTCTATTTATAATATTTACGGCTCTCTTAACAGCTTTTTTAGTGGCGTGCGGCAATATTTCCGAAAGGGATATTCTGGATGACAACAGAGACCTGCAGGAGGAGAAAGAGGACAATCCCTCGGGCACAGAGGAGAAGGCATATGATATAGAGAAGATTGATTCAGATGTTGCAGCCGGCAATCAAAAATTCGCACTTGATATCTTTAAGAAACTGAATAAAGAGGATTTAGAGGAAAGTATCTTTATATCACCGCTAAGTATATCACAGGCTCTTACGATGGCTTATAACGGAGCGGAGACAACGACAAAGGAAAGCATGGAAAAGGCTCTGGGTTTTTCAGGACTTGACCGTGATATCGTAAATGAAAGCTTTCGCAATTTAACAAATTATCTCGGACAGATTGATGAGAAGATAAATCTGAATATCGGAAATTCCGTCTGGATTCGAGACGGTGAGCAAATCAGAGAGGAATTTATACGGATTAATAAAGAGAATTTTAACGCAGAAGTAGAAAGTCTGGATTTTTCTGACCCTGCAACGGTAGATAAGATGAACGATTGGATAAAAAATGCTACGAACAAGATGATAGATAAAATGCTTGAACCGCCGATTCCTGATGATATTGTCATGTATCTCATCAATGCCATCTATTTTAAGGGCGAATGGAGTGAGCAATTTGATTCCGCGCTAACCTATGAGGATAATTTTTATGCTCTTGACGGTGAGGTTCAAAAAGTAAAGATGATGAGAAGGAACGGCGAATTGGTGGAATATACCGGCAATGAAGAGTATAAGGCTGTGCGCCTTCCCTATGGTAACGGAAAAACATCCATGTATATCATCCTTCCTTCCGAGGGAACGGATATTAATGATTTTGTCGACAGTATGACACTTGATAAATGGAACGGTATTAAAAAATCCATTACAGAAAAAGAAGATATAATATTTCGTATACCAAGATTTAAACTGAGTTATGGAACAAAGAATTTAAATAACAGCCTGACATCCCTTGGCATGGAGGAGGTCTTTAGCGATGGGGCGGATTTTTCAGGTATACGGGAGAAAACCGCAATTAGCCGTGTACTTCACAAGGCAGTCATAGAGGTAAATGAGGAAGGCAGCGAGGCGGCGGGAGCCACCGTAGTGGAGGTGAGAGATACGCCGGCAGCAGCGGACCCGCTTACATTTATAGCTGACCGTCCGTTTATGTTCGTCATAAATGATGATGTGATGGAGACGATATTATTTATGGGTAAAGTTGTTAGAGTGGAAGATTGAAGAACATTATGATATAATGAACGCTAAAGCGTTCATATGGCAAGTTACTTCGTAACTTGAATATGTCCTGGAAAACGGACAGAATTATGATATACTGTATGTGAGTAAACAAATTAATCCATATAAATAAGCTGTACCGATATTTAAAAACGAACCCGCTTACGGAGGCGTAGTATGCCAAATTACAAACTTACCATACAATATGACGGAGGACGTTATAAGGGCTGGCAAAAGCTTGGTAAAGAAGAAAATACAATACAGGGAAAGCTTGAGAAGGTTATTACAGAGCTTACAGGGGAGGAAACAGAAATTACAGGCTGCAGCAGGACGGATGCCGGTGTGCATGCCCTTGCCCAGATTGCTAATTTTCATACAGGGAGACCGTTTAGCAGGACGGAGATGATGGATTATTTTGCCCGGTACCTTCCCAAGGATATAAGTGTAATCGATGTTGAAATTGTTCCTGAAAAGTTTCATGCCAGGTATAATGCTAAATCAAAGACATATCTATATAAGATATGGAACAGAGAATATCCCAATCCCTTTATGAGAAAGTACAGCATGCATGTGGAGAAAAAGCTGGACCTTACAAGGATGCTCAAGGCAGGAAGTTATTTTATCGGAGAACACGATTTTACAGCGTATTCCAATGCCAAGTCCAAAAAGAAATCCATGGTAAGAAGAATCCTGTCAGTTGATATAAAGGAAGAGGAAGGATTCATCCATATCCGTATCAGCGGGGATGGTTTCCTTTATAATATGGTGCGTAAAATGGTCGGCACCCTTATTGAGGCTGGACTTGGTAATATAGAAGCCGGGGATATTCCGGATATTATCGATTCCGGCATACGCAAAGAGACCGGAAGAATGGCAGAGCCATGGGGACTGTATCTGGAGAGGATAGAGTATACGCAAATAAGCGAAGAGCCGTGAGCTTTGCTTATTCGTACAAAATTATGGAACGATGATTGAAAATAACGTCAGAGTTTTTTGGAAGGTATTATAATGAAGAGAAAAGGGGCTATTGCGGCAACCAAATGTTTATTATATCTGTTGATTCTTACGGTACTCTTCGTAGGACTGTATTTTTATCTGCAATATAAGAATATGGGAGAACGCATATCATCCGCCCTTGATAAAAATGAAATACTTATTGATTACATAATAGATGAATCCCTGTCGTACACATTGATAAATAAGGAAGGAACGGATGAGTACGGGGATTTTTTTGTGGTTTTTAAAAAGAAAAATGATACTTGGAATAGAATATATGAGAATGATTTTAAGGAATTGATGCCCTGGAAGCTGGAGCTGGCGGATGTTGACGGGGACGATAATAAGGATATACTGGTAGCCGTCAGAAAAACGACCCGCTATGATATGGAACGAAAGAACCGGATGTTCATATTTAATTATCAGGAAGGAATTTTATCCAAAAAATGGACGGGTTCTCAAATTGCAGGGACTTGGAGGGATTTCTATCCGATGGATATATTGCCTGCATCCGGTGATGAGCTGGTATTCATAGAACAGACGGAGGATGGCAGAGAGAGAATAAGTATCTATTCATGGTTTGACTTTGGATTTTTCAGATTGGCGGTTAGTGAAACCTATCCTGAGATTAGGCATATGGTTATGACAGAGGATAAACTTTTGGAGATTACATATTATGAAGAGGGCAAGGAAAGAAGTCAGACGTTACAAGCAGCAGACGGAAAGCTGATTGCAAAAGAAAGCTAAAACAAAGGAAACAGACGATACAACCGGCTGTAATGCGATATGAGCAAAAGAAATCATACTAAGCTTGGATATTAATTTTATAAGGGGAGGTAAATATCATGAAAAAATTGATGGCGGTCATTCTGTGTCTATGTCTGTTCATTACAGGATGTGCTAAGAAAAATGAAGGGGCACAGGTGAAGGATGATTTACCGGAGATATCGGATGAGAAAGATATAGAATCCGGTAAAAACGATTCGAAGGATGAAGAGATAATACAGGATGCTGAAGATAAGGATAAGCCTCAGCTGCTTAGGCTCAGTAAGGAATGGTCTGCGGTAACCCTGGCAGGAATAAGCCAGCCGGATTATAATATTCCTGCTGTTGAGCCGAAGGTGGAGCCTTATGTAATTAATAAGGACCTTTCCAATGTCGTGAATATTGACCGGTTTTCAGGTTTTACCAGGGAACAGACAGCGATGCTTGCCGAGAACGGATTTGTAGTTCTGCCGGGCGGGGATACAAAGATGTATTATTTGTATGATTCGAATGAATATCTGAGAATACCGAGTTTTATTACTTCCGATTCGGTATTGCATCTATACCATCAGTTCTATGATAAATCATTAATGCATATTGAGACGGATTATCTATATAATTATATGGATATTATGACAAGCCAGATGCTTGATAAATCAATCCGCCTGTTGGACGTATTAGAAGATGCGGATATGAAAGCGTTACAAGAGAAGAATATTATATATTTTCTTGTAGCCAGAATGCTTATATCAGAGACAATGAACTTAGATATAAAGGCAAAGGATGCGCTTTATAATGTGGCAAAGGAAGAGTATCAGTTAATAGAAAAGGCGGAGGGCTTCCTTGAATCACCTTTGTTAGGCTTTGATTTTGACTATTCGCAATTCACCATAAGAGGCCACTATACCAGAAGTGAAGAATTAGGACGTTTCTTCAGAGCGTTGATGTGGTTTGGCACCGCCCAGCTTCCATTCGTTGATAAGGAGGGTAACGTCTTATATGAGAATGTTATTTTGGCCTTGCTTATGACTTATACAACTTTCCTGGACACAGAATTTGTCTGTGATGCAGAGCTCTGGAATAATATCTATCAGCCTACGAAGCAGTATGTCGGAGACTCGGATGATATTAATGTATTTATGATGAATGGTTTAAGGCTGGAGGTATTTGGAGAAATTGACAATCCAAATATATTTAATGATAGGACATATTATGATAAGCTGGTTCAAGCGGTGAAGGATTTGCCGGAGCCGGGAATTAAGGGGAAATTTATTACTGTGTCCACTCCTGCTGAAAAGCAATTTCGCTATATGGGACAGCGTTATATCATGGACAGCTATATTATGCAGAACCTGATTGTGCCGATTTTAAGACCCATGCCCACTGTTTTTGATGTAATGGGGGTGTTTGGAAGCAAATATGCAGAGGAGATTCTTTTTAATCAGTATAAGCCTCAGGAATTATGGCCGGAATACGAGGAGAATTATAATGCTTTGAAGGAAGAGATTGCAGGCTATGAAGTGGATACCTGGGGAGATAATCTGTACAATGGCTGGCTTTGGTCCATAAAGGAGAATCTTAAAGAGCATGATAAGGATTCAGGAATGCCGTATTTTATGACGAATGACGCCTGGACAGCAAAATCCCTGAATACTGCCATTGGAAGCTATACGGAGCTTAAGCATGATACCGTACTTTACGGCAAGCAGTCAGCGGCAGAGAGCGGCGGAGATATGCCTGTCGATAAACCATATCATTATGTGGAGCCGAATGTTAATCTCTACAGCAAGCTTCTGTATCTTACAGAATATACGATGTCAGTCCTGAGAGAAAGAGACATGCTAAATTCCGATTTGGAGCAGGCTGCCGAAGAATATAAAAGTCTGCTGGAGCTGCTGATAACATGCAGCATAAAGGAATTGCAAAATGAGAAACTGACCGATGAGGAATATGACGAGCTTCTGTATTACGGGGGCTGGATGGAACATATCTCAATGCGGCTTGTCGCTGCAAATGACGCTGAAGCGAATGATATAGCCGATATGCTGGTAACCGATATAGCAACCAATCCGGGAGAATACCTGTCTCTGGGTACCGGATATTTCGACCATATCTATGTAGTAATCCCTGTTGACGGTAAGTTGTATCTATCCAGAGGTTCCGTCTACAGCACCTATGAATTCATAAGTGGCGAACGTTTGACGGATGAAGAGTGGTGGGAGCTTAACGGAATAAAGGTAGTCAGAGAAGAATATGCGGATTATCCGGAATATATAGAGCCGTCACCCGACCTTCCGGAACAGCCGCAGTGGATAGAAAATTTCAAATCAAATGAAAATAACGTAGATATAGAGAGAACCGAAGTGGGCTGGTAATCGATGCAGGCAGTATTAAAAGGAATGTAAATAACATATGAGGAGACAGGTAAGTGGATACGTATACGTTAACAAAAGAACAGGCAAGGCAGTTTATGCTTACGAAACAGGGATTACTGGGAGATTACCGCTTTATTGGAAAGGAGGGTGTCCTTCGCTTTGCAGAACAGGCAGGTTGTATTCAGTTCGACCCGATTGATGTATGCGGTAAGAATGCTGAGCTGGTATTGCAATCAAGGGTAAAAGGCTTTACAAAGCAGATGCTGTATGAGCTTCTTTATGAAGAGCGTAAGCTGTTTGATTATTTTGATAAAAATCTTGCTATCATGAATTTATCTGACTGGATGTACTTGGATAGAATTCGTCAGACATACCGTAACAGGAGCCGGGGTCGGAAGGAAGTGGACAGGATTGCTCCGGAGGTTATAAAGAAGATAGCCCAGGAGGGGCCGGTAAGCTCGAAGGAACTGAATTTTAATGAAAAGGTAGACTGGTATTGGAGCGATACCAAGCTTTCCAGAGCAGCACTGGAAACCCTGTATTTTCGAGGAGATTTGATTGTTCATCATAAGAAGGGGACGAATAAGTATTATGCGCTGGCAAAGGATTATATACCGCAGGACGTGCTTAAAGCCAGGGAGCCCTATCCGAATGATATTGACCACATGAAATGGCGGGTTCTGCGAAGGATTTCGGCAGTAGGAATGCTGTGGAACAAGCCGTCCGACGCTTTTTTGGGTATCGATAATTTTAAGGCAGCCGAGCGCAAAGAAGTGTTTGAACAACTGCTTGATGAAGGACGAATTATTGAGATTTCTGTTACGGGAATGAAGGATAAGCTTTATTGCATTACGAAGGACCGGGTGCTGTTGGAGGAGATTCTGTCGATGGAGAATAAGTATAGGCAGAGGACGGAGCTTATTGCCCCTTTGGATAGTCTGATGTGGGACAGAAAATTAATTAAAGCAATCTTTGACTTTGATTACAAGTGGGAAATCTATACACCTCTCGAACAAAGAAAATACGGCTATTACGTACTTCCCATACTTTCAGGAAGCCGGTTTATTGGAAGAGCTGAATTGATAAAAGACAGTAAGAACGGCACATTAAAGGCAAAGAATATCTGGTATGAGGAAAACGTAAAGATGAGTGAAAAGCTTAAAAGCGCCATAGACCAGTGTTTTAAACGGCTTATGAAATTTCATAGCCTAAAGGAATTGGAATATTAGGGCATAATAAATGCACCTGACTGGATTCGAACCAGCGGCCTTTCGCTCCGGAGGCGAACGCTCTATCCACTGAGCTACAGGTGCGGATAAAATGCTACGCAGATTAGTATATACTAATCACAGCAGAATGTAAAGAATGGAATAAGACTAAAATGTTACAAATTTGTTAAATGTGTTACATAAAAGTTAATTAAAGGCTTGACTTTAAATTGACAGTTTGCTAAAATACCTATATCATAACAGGTAACATGAGCATGTTAGCATGAAAAGGAGCATAATCCTACGATGAAACTAAAATATAAAAAGATAATACTGTTGACGTCCTTGAGTACGATGGGAATAGGACTATTAACATTATCCATAAGCCAGGGACATGGGAAGACCATGGGAGAAGAACCGGTTAATCCCGCCAGTAAAATCATGGCTGATGCTGATGGCGATGTATCCGCTATGTCTGCCATGGATGACGAGGTATTAGAAGGGGTAGAGACAGCGTCCATATCACCCATACCGGCATCGCCCACCCCGATTCCCACACCGACACCGATTCCGGTATACCCGTTAGAGGAGATGGATGGAATTGATACATTTATTGAGGAATTTTATATGGCGAAGACAGCCGGAGACATCGACAAGCTGAAATCCATCTATGTTGACCCTTCCAAGGTGGAAACAAGGGAACAGCTGCAGAACATGGTGCAATACATTGAAGAGTATAAGAATATTAAGACTTATACCAAGAAGAGCATAGAAGATGGCGCGTATATCGTATATGCATACCATGAAATTAAATTTTCCGGTATTAATACGCTGGCTCCCGGATTGTCCAAGTTCTATATAATAACCGATGAAGACGGCAATTATAAGATTGTCAGTGACATGAGTCCTGAGATAGAAGAATATTTTAATGCAAGAAATGAGGACCAGGATGTCATCGATTTGATTCAGGAGACAAATCAAAAGGGTGAAGAAGCCAAGGCGAAGGATGAGGATTTGATGATATTCTGGAATGGACTGGATGAGCTTGCTAAAAATAATGAGAGTCAACCGGAATAATGGATTTCGTATAAACAGGGAATATCGAGGAGATAATAAGGCTGCTGCTTTTGTACCATACAAAAACAGCAGTTTTTGTTATATAAGCGAAACTCTTTTTCTTTCCGCACTCTTATAGACGAAAAGGTCAAAATAATATATAATTACATTCGAATCGTACCGGAAAAATTAGAGAGAGCAGGTGCAATGTGGCAATAAGGGATAAAGAAAATCATCATAATATCAAGGAGGATGCCGCCGACGACGGTGTCAGAATCAATAAATTTTTAAGTGAATCCGGCGTGTGCTCAAGAAGAGAGGCAGACAGGTATATTACAGAGGGGAAGGTAAAGATTGATGGGAAGCCTGCCGTTATGGGCTCGAAGGTAAAGCCGGGGAGCAAGGTAACCTTTTGTGGTAAGCCTGTAAAAAATACGATGAAGAGGGTATTGATTGCCCTGAATAAGCCGGTAGGGATTGTGTGTACGACAGATACCCGGGAGCCGGATAATATCGTGGATTTTATTAATTATCCCACAAGGATATTTCCCATAGGAAGGCTGGATAAGGATTCGGAAGGATTAATATTGCTGACAAATGACGGCGACATCGTAAATGATATACTTAGGGTCCGATACGGCCATGAGAAAGAATATGTTGTTACCGTTAATAAGGAGATTACCAGGGAGTTCATTAAGGGGATATCCGAGGGGGTCCCGATACTGGATACCGTGACAAATCCCTGTGAGGTCACGGTTATTGATAAGAATACCTTTCGAATCATTCTGACACAGGGGCTGAACAGGCAGATAAGGCGTATGTGTGAGTATTTTGGATATCGGGTTATTAAGCTTGTCCGAGTCAGGATTATGAATATCAAGCTTGGCAGATTAAAGACCGGAACCTGGAGAAATATAACGGATAAGGAGCTGCAGGAGATGAACCGGTTAATAGAGGATGCAGCAGAGCAGTAAGGCAGGATATTGATTAAGGAGAAAGGCTGCGGTGATAGTCAATGGATGATGTAAAGCAGGAGATAGAAAAGCTTAGAGAACAGATAAGATATCATAATGATAAGTATTATAACCAGGATGACCCTGAAATTTCGGACTATGAGTATGACAGACTGACGATAAGGTTAAGAGAGCTTGAAAAGGAGCATCCCGAATTCATAACCGCTGATTCGCCTACCCAGAAGATAGACGCAAAGGCAAAAAGGGAGGCAGGCGTACTTGTCAAGCACAATGTTCCGATGTTAAGCTTACAGGATGTCTTTTCAAAGGAAGAGGTATATAGCTTTGTCGAAAAGATTCTTAAGGACAGAGAGGATACCGTATTCGTAGTAGAAAGAAAGATTGACGGGCTGTCTGTATCCCTGCGGTATCAGGATGGCCGATTCGTTATGGGTGTCACCAGAGGGGACGGCATTAATTATGGTGAGGATGTTACCGAGAATATCCGAATGATTAAGGATGTTAAGACCGCTTTAAAGGAAGCTGTACCCTACCTTGAGATTAGGGGCGAGGTATATATGAAATCCGGAGATTTTGATGATATCAATGAGAAGCTGGAAGCGGAAGGAAAGAAGCCCTTTGCCAATCCCAGAAACTGTGCGGCAGGTACCTTAAGACAGCTGGACCCGCAAGTTGTAAAAGACCGAAAGCTTTCTTTATTCATATTTAATGTGCAGGATGTGCAGGGAATTGATTTTTCCAGACATTCTGAAAGTCTGGAATGGCTTAAGAAACAAGGCTTTAAGGTTATTGAGGATTATAAGCTGTGCAGGACTGCCGATGAAGTCTGGGAGGCTGTCACTGAAATTGGTGAGGCCAGAGGAAGCTTTGCCTATGATATAGACGGAGCGGTGGTTAAGGTAGACAGTCTTGCAGACAGAGAACATTTTGGAGCGACTTCCAAGGTGCCCAGATGGGCAGTTGCATACAAATATCCTCCCGAGGAAAAAGAGACTGTTATCAGGGAAATCAGGCTTTCAGTGGGAAGGACGGGCAGGATTACGCCTACTGCTATTTTTGACCCGATTCGTCTGTGCGGAACCAATGTGGAGAGGGCTACGCTTCATAATCAGGACAGAATTAACGAGCTGGATGTAAGAATCGGAGATACAATCGTGGTCAGAAAGGCCGGGGAAATCATACCGGAGGTTCTGTCCGTCATAAAAGAAAAACGTCCTAAAGATTCCGAGCCTTATAATATTCCGATGGTATGTCCCTCCTGCGGAGCACCCGCCGAAAGAGATTATAATACGGCTGATATAAGATGTAATAATCTTAATTGTCCCGCCCAGCTTACCCAGCATATTTTGAACTTTGTCGGCAGAAACGCCATGGACATCAAGGGCTTTGGAGAGGCCTATGTGGAGACCCTTATCCGGGAAGGGTATGTGAAGGATATTGCAGATGTTTACTATCTGAGCCAGTATCGGGATGAGATGGTTGAAAAGGGCTTAATCGGTAAGGAGAAGAATACGGATAAGCTGTTAAAAGCAATTGAGGATAGCAAGAAAAATGATATAGACCGCCTGATAACAGGCTTTGGAATCCGCAATATAGGCCGTCAGGCAGCTTATGAGCTGATGAGTTATTTTAAATCAATCCATCGATTGAAGAATGCTTCCTATGAGGAGCTGCTTACGGTAAAGGATATGGGTGATATAAGCTCACGGGCGATTGTTGAATTCTTTTCGAATCATGATAATCTTGACATCCTGTCAAGGCTTGAACAGGCAGGGGTGAACTTTGAATCTGCCGGCGGACAAAATGCTGCCGATGGAAACTTATCAGGCCTTACCTTCGTCCTGACTGGAACCTTGCCTTCCATGAGTAGGCCCCAGATGGAGGAACTGGTTAAAAAACATGGCGGAAAGGTATCCGGCAGTGTATCTAAGAATACAGATTATGTGATTGCCGGAGAGAATGCAGGAAGTAAGATGACCAAAGCACAGCAGCTGGGGGTGAAGATACTTTCAGAAGACGAGCTGTTAGCGATGGTTGAACAGAATAAATAGTAAGAAGCAAGAAAGTTGTCATAAAAGTTGTTATAATAATTGAAGAATACAGTCTTTAACTCAAAAAAGCATGAAGATTAAAGGAAACAATAGGTTGATTTATTCAAATAATCATGCTATTATTTGACTTGACTATGTAAATTTAAATGAAGTTGGTGATAATTATGCCGATTAAGGTACAGAGTGATTTACCTGCAAAAAAGGTATTAGAAGATGAAAATATATTTATAATGGATGAAACCAGGGCATTGCATCAGGATATCCGTCCTCTCCAGATAGCAATTCTAAATTTGATGCCAAAGAAAGAGGATACGGAGGTTCAGTTGCTTCGCAGCCTTTCAAATACCCCCCTGCAAGTGGATATAACATTTTTAACAACAGATACTTATGTTGGAAAGCACACCCCTACCAGCCATCTGGACCAGTTTTATCTGACATGTAAGGATGTATATAACCGTAAATTTGACGGACTGATAATAACCGGAGCACCGGTTGAATTAATGGAATTTGAAGAAGTTGCTTACTGGGATGAACTGGTGGGTATAATGGAATGGTCAAAGACCCACGTAACCTCAACTTTGCATATCTGTTGGGGAGCGCAGGCCGGATTATACTATCATTACAACATTCAAAAGCAGAAGCTGGATAAGAAGGTGTTCGGAATATTCGAGCATAAGGTTCTTAACCGCAAAATTCCTTTTGTCCGTGGATTTGATGATGTTTTCTATGCACCTCATTCCAGGTATACGACGATTTCAAGAGAAGATGTTATAAAAAATGAGGAGCTGATGCTTCTGGCAGAATCCGATGAGGCCGGTGTATTTATTGTGATGGCCAGGGACGGAAAGCAGATATTTGTTATGGGGCATCCGGAGTATGACAGGGTGTCGCTGGATCAGGAATATAAAAGGGATGTAGCGAAAGGACTTGATATAGAGCTTCCTGTAAACTATTATCCTCTAAACATTGCAGATAACCGGCCAAATCTTATGTGGAGAGCCCATGCCAATGCCATGTATACGAATTGGCTGAATTATTACGTATATCAGCTTACTCCATATGAGCTATAGACCACCGGCGTATTGTCCGCAGAGACAGCACATGAAATCCTTGACATGCAACTAGACTTTAGTCACATTGTTTCAGCTATACTATGGGGGATAGTATTATGAAATTGTACAATTTTTTACAGCGCAATCCAACTCTTTTTTTAATATGTATTATTGTCGTTATTTGTTTTTGCATTATTATAATGATTGCGTTTATGTTGTATAAGCTTGAAAATGAAAAAAGAATAACAAGGTCGGCACTGGAGCTGAATAAGATTACGAACAGTATACAGGCCGGGCTGGTTCAATTTATGCCGGAGGACAAATGTAGTATTTATTATGCAAGCCGGGGCTTTTATGACCTTTTGGGGTATGCAAAAAAAGAAGCAAGGGAAGAGAACAAATCCAGTATTACTGATTTTATATTTTCAAAGGATAAGGATTCTTTTTTGGAATCCCTAAAGGGTGCGGAGAAAGAATCGATTAAATCTGAAATCCGTTTGGTTAAAAAGGATGGACATATTATATATTGCTTGATGAATGGCAATTACGTAATTACCAAGAATGGAAGCAGGTCCGTGTCCGCAGTTTTTGTTGATATAACAGAGCAAAAGAAAATGCAGGAAATGCTGAGGATGGACAGGGAGCGCTACAGGATTGCTTCCGAGCTTTCTCATGATGTACTGTTTGATTATTTTATAGACACGGATAAAATGGTTTATACCAATAAGTTTAAAGATTTATTTGGCAGAAGCCCCATCATACAGGACTATGTTAAAGGCTGCTATCAGCGTAAGGACTTAGTACACCCGGATGATTACGGTATCTTTATCGAATTTTGCAGCAGCTTATCGGAGGGTAAGGAATTTATTAAAGCAGAATACCGTATGAAGGATTGCCACAATGATTTTATATGGTGTCAGATAATGGGCAAAACCATATATGGTGAGGACAATAAGCCCATCCGTGTTACAGGTAAGATTGTGAATGTGGATTATCAGAAGCGGGAACTGGATTCGCTGGAATATAAGGCGACAAGGGACCCGCTGACAGGTGTTTATAATAGAGAAGTAACGATTAAAAAGATTGAAAAATACATCAACGGCAATAAGAACGGCAAGCATATCCTTATGATTATTGATTTTGACGACTTCAAGCAGGTCAATGATAATTACGGACATCTTGTCGGGGATAAGGTACTTATCTATGTAATCGGAAGAATCAAGCAATTGTTTACGGAGGGTGAAATAATCGGAAGAATCGGCGGCGATGAGTTTGTAGTATTTATCGGTTATGTCGATAATGATGAGGACATCATGAATAAAGCAAACCTCTTAATCAGCGCTTTAAATACTACTTACATTGATGATGCATGTGAGATTCCCATTTCCGGCAGTGTAGGTATTGCATCCTATCCGAAGGAAGGTATTCACTATGAGCAGTTGATTCAAAGTGCGGATAAGGCCATGTACTGTGTGAAGAATAAAGGAAAGAACGACTATATGATTTATAGTGAATCACAATAGGGAACACACAGGTATGAACCGCGCTCGATTACTTAAAATCTGATTTTTGAATTGTATTGGTAATGATGAATAGAACTGCACAGATGACGCAGAACAACAAGCAGAAGGATAACAGAAAAACTGCCTGATGAATCTGCGTTGTTTTATAGAAATATTCGTATATCCTTTTCAGCAGACCGCCTGTCATAGCCACGATGATGCCGGGCTTAAGCAGACTTCCTGCCGCATCAAATTGAAACCGGATATTGCGTATAATATAACCGGAATCCATGACGGTAATAATCAGCTGTCCGATAAGCAGTGAGGCAAGATATCCGCTTATGCCTTGCTTTGGTATCATAATGACGATAAGAACAATCTTGGCAAGAGTTCCTGCAATGGAATTAATAAAGGTAATGTGTGCCTTTCCAAGACCGTTAATGATGCTGCCAAGGGTGGTAGTCATATATATAAGAGGGCATAGCCAGGCCAGTACAAGGAGATAGCGGCCTGCTTCCTCACTATGGAATATACTGATACCCAGCTCTTTGCCAAACGAGAGGAAGATTCCCGTACTGATAATGCCTACGATAAGGCTGTATTTGATAGAGACGGCAGTTGTTTTTCCTATCATCTCTTCATTATTGACAGCCTGTGCCTCCGATACAGCCGGAAGAAGAAGTACGGCAAGAGAGTTGATTACAGCCGTGGGGAACATGATAAAAGGCATGGACATACCTACCAGGATACCGTATGAACTCAGGGCCTCACTTGTACTTAGGCCGGCTCTTCTTAACATGGTCGGTATCAATACCGCCTCCACACTATGTAGAATATTTATAAGCAGCCTGTTTGTTGACAGGGGGACACTTAAGGTTAATATATTCTTTAAGATGTCTTTTTTTCTCAGAGATTTTGCATTTGGATTAACATATTGATGGGGCAGGGGATTTGGATTTTTGATTACAAAGAGGGAGAGCAGGTTATATATACTTGAAGCGATTTCTCCGATAACCAGTCCCAGAACTGCCATCTCACAGGTAACCTTGGGATTGCCCTTTCCCAGGGTAAGAGCAGCAATATATACGACAGCCACTCGGATAATCTGTTCAAGCAGCTGTGTTGAAGCCGGTACCCCGGCCTTTTTTAATCCGTAATAATAACCGTTGATGGATGAAGTTACCGCACAAAACGGAAAGACAACGGCCAATATTCTAAGAGAGGATGTACTTCTGGGTTCTAAAAGGAATTTGAGGGCAACAACAT
>JAEZXP010000222.1 GCA_023419655.1 Bacillota bacterium
GGATGGGGCGTTACAAAATGATACCTGTGTACCCGGTACAATTTTGTAACGCCCTTCCTGTTACATATAGAATCTGTTTAATATTATATTGGCTCCACATTATACTGGCGGTAATAGCTTTGCGGGAAACCGCATACAGGACATATCTCGGGAGCACATATACCGCTCAGAATATTGCCGCATTGCATGCATAACCATAGAGTGGGCTGTTCCTTGCAAAATACACGGCCTCTTACGACATTATCATAATATACTTCCAGCTGAAGACCCTGGTTAAGGTCAATATTTGCCACACCATTAAATAAAGATTCGATGTCGGAATATCCTTCTTCTCTGGCGATTCGTGCATATTCCCGGTATAGCTGATTCCCTTTATAATATTCTTCCTGAGAGGAGGCGGCAAGAACCTCCGCAGTGTTAGGTAGATTTCCCTGATATAACTGATTTAGCCAGATTCTTGCATGCTCCTTATTATACCTTTGGAAAGTATCAAAGGAAATACCAATTTCACGGTAGCCTTCCTGTCTGGCAATATCGCCATATATGGAATAAGCAGTGCTTTGCTTAAGCTCGATATCATAAGCATTCTGTAGATTGGCATAAGTTCTGCTTTGCTGAAACTCCATTTCTTATCCTTTCGGAAATGTATTGTTTATATATCTTATGAAGTATTGAATTCGAATATGTAAATATATGGGTTATACTTCTATTCTAGGGCTTGCCGGATTGCATTCCGGGTTTTTGGTCAGACCGGCAGACTGGGATAGCTTCCATAGATAATAACATTCTTCTCTTGCCATATGGTCTGCCATCAGAGGAGATAAGGTTCCGAGAATCTGTCCGTTTATCCTTTTGTCCCGAAGGTCTTCTAAAAACGCCCTGAAAGAAGTTATCAGCAGCTCTGCCTGTAAGTTCAGCCTCTGCAGGGAAGGAAAATCACCGAGCTGTGTCCTTAGATAGCCGTTCATCATAATTGCTTTTAAGAGAAGGTCGTTGAATTGTAATTCATAACTATTGCTTTTATCAAGGGTATCTTTTTCTACAGTATCCAGACTGGCGGATATCGATGCGGCATGGCCTGCGGCATCAGGCAGCCATAGCAGATGATAATGAATAGGATGGAATAACAGGGAGCTGCCGGTACTAAGTGCATTCAGAACGATGAGATATTCTTCTAATTCATTTAACATATCATTAATAAAAGAAGATGTCAGGTATATTTTGATATCTGCGTTTAAGGCTAAGGAGAGGAGCAGCAGCTTAAACTCCCGGAACTGCAATGTAAGCAGATAGGCCTGCCTTGTTATATTATCAAGATCAGAGGGATGCGTTATATCACCAACTTGCTCCAGAAGCTGGTCAAAGCCAATAATAAAATCCTGAGACCTCTGCAGATACTCAGTTTCATTGGGTGCCAGTGAGAAAAAAATAAATCTTGCATGGTCACCCATAATTTGCAGCCAGAATTGATGTTCCGTCAGGGCGTTGTCAAATGTATGAACTTCATTCATATATATTTACCTCCATGTAATTTCCTACATTTCATATATATGCAGCAAGTGTAGTGACATGCTCATCTTTAGGATAACCGTGCTGTCGGCCTGGCGATGAATGTGTCACTACACTGCTACACTGGAGATAAAATAACTAAAAGAATAAGTTATGATAATCCTCTAAAGCCCCGGCCGATAATTTCACTTGTGTTCGTAATAAGAAGGAAGGCCTCCGGGTCGGTCTCTTTTATAAATCTTCTCAATTGGACAGCCTGAACACGGTTCATAACAGTTAAAATGATTTTCTTGTCCTGCTCGGTGAAAGCTCCCTTTGCATCAAAAACGGTGGCACTGCGCCGAAGCTTCTGGGTTATGAATACACATATCGGTTTTGGGTCTTTACATATAATCGTAAAATATTTATTCAGATTCAGATTCTCTATTACACTGTCCACCAGAGTGGATTTAATCAGCAGTCCCAGAATGGATAAAAAGCCTGTTTTCAGGTCAAATACCAGGAAAGTTGCCATCGTCAGTAAAAAATCCGTAAGTAAAAGAGCATGTCCGATATCGATATTCGTGTATTTTTTTAAGAGCATGCCAAAAACATCCGATCCCCCTGTAGAGGAGCCGATATTAAAAAGGATGGCAGAACCGACAGCCGGCAATATGACTGCAAATGACAGCTCAAGCACCGGCTCATCTGTAAAGGGTCCTTTTAACGGTGCAATGACTTCCAGAAGCTGTATGGATAATGACATAAGCAAAGTACCATATGCCGTTCTGTTGCCAAAGCTTTTTCCCAAGAACAGATAACCGACTACCAGTAATATGAGATTTACTACTAATACGATGGTACCTGAACTGATGGCATTTCCTGAAAGGTTGCTGAAAATAATAGCAATACCTGTTACGCCGCCGATGGAAAAATTATTGGGGAATTTAAAAAAGTAAACACCTGCTACTACCAGAAGCACCCCTATTGTAATCATAGTATATTCTTTGATTTTTGATATGATTTGCGGTTTCATCTATACCTCCGATTTATACTGTCAATCCACACAAATTATGATATTTACTTAAAGAAAAGTCAAGTGAAATTCATCCAAAACACCAGACCATAATAAATATGCTATTTACAGAATATGGATGATAATGTTATACTATCCAAGAAAGGGGATTACCCCATGGAACAAGAAACATGCACCAGGCGATTTGGTAACAGGTTTAAAATGAAGAAGATAGGGAAAACTTTCATAGAGAGCACCAAATAGAAAGAGGGAAACCATATGGTAGTTAAGGTGTACAAAGATGCAGATGCATATTTAGTTGATAATGAGTCTGTGCTTCTGGCAAATGAGGCCATAAGCCAGCTGGTATTATATGATGCATATAAATCAAGCAGGGATTCATCAAAGGACGTGGGATTATTCGGGGTCGTGATGGATGAGGATTTGACGGTATTGCATTTTAGTAATTTATCATCCCATAATTTATCAATATATATACAGGACGACAGCAGGGATATTCGAATGGCGGCCATGCTTCTGGCAGATTATATGGCAGAAAACAATATACCGCTGGAAGGGCTGAATGCAAAGAATGAGGCATGTGAGGCATTTATAGAGCGGTTTAAGGAAAGCACCGAATGTACCTTTGCTGAAAGAATGGCGATGGATATCATGGAAATCAGGCAGCTAAATGAAATTAAGCCTGCAGAAGGAAGAACAAGACTTGCCATTCCGAATGAGGTCAAGCTGATGACAGAATGGATGGTTCAGTTCCAGATTGAAGCCATGGCGAAGGAGATTGACTATGAATCTGCATTAATCAGAATAAGCAAGCTTATTAACAAGAATAAGCTCTATGTATTTGAGGATGTACGGGAAAATATAGTATCCATGGCGGCATCAACGAGGCAGCTGGCTCATGGCGTTGCAATCAGCTATGTATATACACCTGAGGAATACAGAGGAATGGGCTATGCTGCTACAAATATATATAACGTCAGTAAAAAGTATCTGGAGGAAGGCAATGAATTCTGTACACTATTTGTAGATAAGAAGAATATGCTTTCAAAACGGGCTTATGAAAAGGTAGGCTATCGTATCGTGGATGATATACATGAATATAAAATGCTCTAGTTGACGGCACGCTCATAATCGGGCGGACAGCGCCGCTTGTTTTGCTTGTATTTACCTGTACCGAATAGTAAAATAGTATAAGATAGAACAAGGCAAAATATAACCGTATGAAAGGAAAAATACAGATGGTTAAGAAAATTCGGTGGGGTATACTCGGGACAGGTACTATTGCATCAACGTTTGCTACGGCGTTAAAGTCTATGGAAGATAGTGTGCTTACGGCAGTCGCTTCAAGAAGTGATGAAAAGGCCAGGGAGTTTGCAAAAAAGGCAGGAATTGATAAGGCATATGGAGACTATGAGGAGTTAGCCAGGGATTCTGAAATTGATGTCGTATATATTGCAGGACCCCATACGGAGCATAGGAATATGGCCGAATTATGTATAAGGAATAAAAAAGCGGTCCTATGTGAAAAGTCATTCACAATCAATAGCAGGGATACAGAGGCATTAATCCATATGGCAAAAGAGCAGAAGGTGTTTTTAATGGAGGCGATGTGGTCAAAATTTCTTCCTGCAAATCTCAAGGTAAAGGAATGGATTAAGGAAGGCAGAATAGGAAGCGTGCTACATATCAAGGCGGTATTTGGATTTCGTATGGAGTTTAATCCAGGCAGCAGACTGTATAATCCTTCACTTGGAGGCGGTGCCCTGCTGGATGTGGGCGTTTATCCGATATCCTATGCGACATTTTTGCTTGACAGAATGCCCGGCAGGATTGCCAGCAGTGCCGTCATAGGGAACAGCCATGTGGATGAACAGAATGTTATCGTGCTTCAATATGAGGATGGCGTTCTTGCCGATATTAGTTCGGCTATCTCTGCCAACATTGGAGATGATGCCCTGATAGTGGGTGAAAAGGGTATGATTGAGGTGGACAGATTTTGGAAGGCAAGCTCTGCGAAGCTATATAATAATAAGCACCAGCTTATAGAAGCCTTTGAAGAGCCCTTTAAAACCAATGGTTATGAATATGAAGCGGCAGAGGTGAATCGCTGCCTTCGGGAAGGATTATTGGAAAGCCCTCTAAATCCTCTTAGGGATACGCTTAATAATATGAGACTGATGGATGAAATACGGTCTCAATGGGGGCTTATCTATCCTCAGGAAGAAGAATGAAATTAATTCACAAATTCGCCATATATATTTGCTAATATTTTATTAGGAGGTGCCATATGGAAAAGCTTAAAATATTAGTAGTCGATGATGAGAGCAGAATGAGAAAGCTTGTGAAGGATTTTTTGGTGAGGAATAGTTATGATGTAATTGAAGCCGAGAATGGAGAGCAGGCATTGGATGTTTTTTTCCAGACGAAAGGCATCGCATTGATAATTCTGGATATCATGATGCCGAGGGTGGATGGATGGCAGGTATGCAGAGAGATACGACAGTTTTCAGATATACCGATAATAATGCTGACCGCAAAAGGGGATGAAAAGGACGAGCTGTTAGGCTTTGAGCTGGGGGTAGATGAATACATATCCAAGCCTTTCAGTCCCAAGATATTGGTGGCAAGAGTGGAAGCGGTGCTTAGAAGAACCGCAGGTATTGATGAGGAGATAATTGAAATCGGAGGAATAACGCTTGACAAAGCCGCTCATCAGCTGAAAATTGATGATGAGCCAATTGACTTAAGCTATAAGGAATTCGAGCTTTTAACCTATTTTGTCATGAATAAGGGAGTAGCCCTTTCCAGAGAAAAGATTCTCAACAATGTATGGAATTATGACTATTTCGGGGATGCACGAACCATTGATACCCATGTGAAAAAACTGAGAAGCAAGATGGGCGATAAGGGCCGGTATATTAAAACCATATGGGGTCTCGGATACAAGTTTGAGGTGGAATAATGAAGCATTCCATAAAGTTTAAGCTGGCAATATTATTGACAGTGCTGATTGCATTTACTGTATTTATTACATGGTTTATAAACCGTACATTTTTATCGGGCTATTATCTGCATTGCAAGATGGAGCAAATTGTGGATGTGTTCTCCCGTGTGCAGGAGATATATGCTGAAAATCAGGAGGAGCTTTTTTTATCAGAGGAGGACACGCTGACCATGGAGCGGCTCTCCTCCAATAGTAATGTCCATATTTATGTTCTTATGTCATTTGCAGGCAGTCCTCTGCCCAGTTATCCTCATCCCATGGATTTTGGTGACCGGGAAAATGAACAGGTTCAGAGGTTAATAAAAAACTATATGGGCAGGGATTTGAATCAGGTCGACAGAACGATTATACAGGAGAAGGATAATTATATCATATACAGACTGTATGACAGCCATTTGGACGCCGTATATATCGATTTGATTGGTATTTTAGAGGATAATAAGATAGTATTTTTAAGGTCTAATTTTGAGAGCATTCAGGAAAGCGTTGCCCTGGCAAATCAATTTTTAAGCTATATAGGGATTGCCGCCGTAATCATAGGGATTGTGGCAATGATTCTTGTAAGCAGCAGATTTACAAAGCCAATTCATGAGATGGCGAATATCGCCAAGCGAATGTCGGAGATGGACTTTGATATAAAATATCCGGTGGCAAAAAAGGATGAAATCGGGGAGCTGGGCACCAGTATAAATACATTGTCGGATAAGCTCAGGGATACTATATCCGAGCTTAAAAGTGCGAATAACGAGCTGCAAAGTGATATTCAGGAAAAAATTGAAATCGATGAGATGAGAAAGGAATTCTTATCGAATGTATCCCATGAGCTAAAAACACCTATTTCATTAATACAGGGCTATGCAGAAGGATTAATGGAAAATGTTAATGATGATGAGGAAAGCCGTAATTTTTATTGCGAAGTAATAATCGATGAAGCAAATAAAATGAATCAGATGGTTAAAAAGCTGTTAACCTTAAATGAGCTGGAATTTGGCAGCAATCAGGTGAATTTTGAGAGGTTTGATATGGTTCAGCTTATAAAATCCGTGCTCCTGTCTACAGAAATATTATTCAGACAGGGAGGGGTTACCCTTCATTTTGATGAAAAAGAGCCGATATATGTATGGGCTGATGAATATCTGATTCAGCAGGTCGTATCCAACTATATAAGCAATGCCCTTAATCATGTTGGAGGACAGAATATTGTAGAGATTAAGCTGATTCGCAGAGAGAACGTGCTGAGAGTGGCCGTGTTTAATACCGGTGAAAATATACCAGAGGATGAGCTTGATAAGATATGGATTAAGTTCTATAAGGTTGATAAAGCAAGAACCAGAGAGTACGGCGGAAATGGTATCGGCTTATCCATCGTTAAGGCGATTATGAATTCTCATAATAAGGAATGCGGTGTGATAAATCACTCTGTCGGCGTGGAATTCTGGTTCGAAGTAGACATAACCACGGCATAATGTACGCGAACGAAAGGACGCAGTCCCCCCGTTCCTAATCTGCTTAATATTATGGTATAATGCAAAAAATTCTAGTTTATGTTGATGAAATACCGAATTAGTGTTAAGATATTAACTATATAATAGAATTAACTGATTTTTAGAAATTACAAATGAATGGAGGCTAAACAGGTGAAAAGACTTTTGGTTGTATTCATTTGCGTCTCAATGATTACATTGACAGGATGCATGAAGGAATATACTTTATCAGAAAAAAATACTGATATTATGGCAGAATATATGGCGGGGCGCTTGCTTGAGACAGACAAGAAATATTCACCGAGCCTTCTTAGCTATCATGAAATAACAGATCTGAATAAAAATACACCTGAGACAGAACAGAAGCCTGAACCTGTTGAACCTACTGTGGCTCCTGATGACCAGGATTATAATAATGATGATATTACGCCATCGGATGGAGAACATTATACATTATCAGAAATAATTGGAGATTCAAGGTTTGATATTCAGTACGTGGATTCCATATTTGCTGATACCTATCCGGAAGATGAGTCAAATCTTGTATTTTCTGTTGACCCCAGAGAAGGATATCAATTACTGGTAGTGAATTTCTCTGTAGAGAATAGAACAGATAAAGATGAGACAATTGACCTTAGCCAGGCGAAGATACAGTACCAGCTGGATATTAATGTGGGAACCATATATAAGCCCCAATTAGCTTTGCTTGAAAATAATCTGCAGTATATTAACCTGAAGGTGAAAGCAAAAGCCAAGATACCGGCCGTCTTAATATTTGAGGTACCAGGAGATATAGATATGTCAGATATCAATCTAATCGTATCAAGAGATAAAAAGACAGAGATAATAGAAATCAAATAAAAGTAATTTATAAAGGGGTTTTAGTCATGGTTTATGTAGAGAGGAAGCGTACAAAATTTCTGGGTTTGCCGTTAAGCTATACAAAGTATACGATATCGGAAGAAAAGGTGACGATTACATCCGGTTTTTTAAGTATTACAGAGGATGATGCATTTATGTATAAGATACAGGATGTGCGCCTTACCAGAAGTCTGATGGAGAGAGTTTTCAAATTAGGAACGATAACCTGTTATACCGGTGATACCACACATCCGAAGTTGGTGCTTGAGCATATTAAAAGAGCCGGAACCATAAAGGATTTTATAATGCAGGCTTCTGAGGAAGCAAGGAGCAAAAGGCGGACGCTTAGGGCGATGAAAATAGAAGAAGAGTCGACAGGTCAATAAACCGGAGATAAATAAGTAATGTTATAATTAAGAAGATATGCAGAGTGAAAAGATGTGATCAGCCCCTTGTCAAGTAGACAAGTGAAATATCTAAAATAGGACTATACGTATCCGCCATATCTGCATTTCGGTATGGCGGATATTATGTTATGCACACCATTTTGTCTTGTAGGCTTCTATC
>JAEZXP010000227.1 GCA_023419655.1 Bacillota bacterium
GACCAAAGAACCGGGTAAGACGGAAGAATCTGACATGTCAGAAAAACCGGATAAGCCGGAGGGAACCAGTAAATCCAAAGAGCCGGATAAGGTGGAGGAACCCAGCAAGCTAAAAGAGACAGGCAAGCCGGAGGAAACTCGTGAGACGGAAAGGCTCGACAAAGTGGAAGAAGATGAAAACCAGGAGGAAAAGAGTGATTTGGAAACAGCAACTTATAACTTAAATGGTGTGGAGTTCAGAATGATATGGGTGGAGGGCGGTACGTTTACCATGGGGTCTGATGCCAGAGCAAAAGGCAGCGGGACTCAGGTAAGCAATCAGGCAGGAGAACATCAAGTAACGCTTTCTTCTTACCTGATTGGAGAAACAGAGGTAACACGAGCCTTGTGGAATGAGGTTATGAACGGCAGTTATAGAGAAGATGACCTGAATTATCCGGTTGCCAGTGTGACAGTGCCGGATTGCCGGACTTTTGTGGAAAGGCTTAATGAGAAAGCGCATGCCGCCGGTATCATTCCTGATGACCAAAACTTCCACATGTTAACCGAAGCCCAGTGGGAATTTGCCGCTAAGGGAGGTAATCAAAGTAAGGGATATACCTATGCCGGGAGCAATACCCTGTCCGACGTAGGCTGGACGAGCAGCGATGGCAGCCGTGTCCATGCTGTCAAGCTGAAAAAACCTAACGAATTAGGGATTTACGATATGAGCGGAAATGTGTATGAGTGGGTAGCCGACTACGCCGCCCCTTATTCTACCGACGCCCAGACTAATCCTTGCAATACGACCCCCAGCAGCGATTACATCAAGCGGGGCGGCAGCTTCTACTATAATGATGACTACCGCTTCACCTGTACCTATCGTTATTTCTATTCCTCCACAGACTACACCATCGGACTGCGAATTGGCCTTTCTTGAGATTGGAAGAGTTGACCGGCTTGATATACGCCTTGTAGCATATATCAAGCCGGTCAGCTTTTATATTTAAATTACACGTCGAAAACCAGGAGCTTTCATGTTATAATTATTTTTCTGGGATGGAACGTCAAGATGATTTTTAATCAATAGAGCCGGAGAATTAGAGAGCTATTTATAACAAAAGAACGAAAGGAATGGACATCTTATGTATTCACTATTATTATCTATTATTTACTTGGCATTTATCAGTCTGGGGCTTCCGGATTCTTTGCTGGGGGCAGCATGGCCCATTATGTATGGGCAATTGCAGGTACCGATATCTTATGCGGGCGTGATTTCCATGATTATTGCAATCAATACGGTTATATCCAGCCTGCAAAGTGACAGATTAACAAAGAAATTCAGTACGGGAAAAGTAACGGCCATCAGTGCCGCGATGACGGCAGCAGCCATCCTGGGATTCTCCTTCAGCAGCTCTTTTTGGATGCTGTGCTTGTTTGCAATCCCTTATGGACTGGGTGCCGGAAGTGTGGATGCGGCAATAAATAACTATGTGGCACTTCATTATTCCAGTAAACATATGAGCTGGCTCCATTGTATGTGGGGTGTCGGAACCATTATAAGTCCATATGTGATGGGATTCGCTTTGAGCAGCGGAAACGGATGGAATACCGGATATCGCTGGGTTGGCATGGGGCAGTTGGCATTAACGGTTATTCTGTTCATCAGTATTCCGCTATGGAATCGGAATAATAAATCGAATAAAAAGGTACAAGGCAGTTCGGAAAATCACATGCCGTTATCACTAAGACAAATTATCACGATAAAAGGCGCCAAGCAGGTCATGATTACATTCTTCTGCTATTGTGCCTTAGAGCAGACAGCGATGCTATGGGCAAGCAGTTACATGGTACTGCATAATGGAATCAACGCAGAGAAGGCAGCTAATTTAGCCAGTTTGTTTTTTATTGGCATCACCGTGGGAAGGGCTGTGAATGGTTTCCTGATGATGAAATTCAGTGATACCCAAATGATACGAGTGGGACAGGTTTTGATTGGATGCGGTATCGTTATGTTATTTTTACCATTGGGAAATATGGTAGCTCTGTCAGGATTTATCGTGATTGGACTCGGATGTGCACCAGTTTATCCCTGTATTATACATTCAACACCTTACCGCTTTGGTGAAGATAAATCACAGGCTTTGATAGGCGTGCAAATGGCAAGTGCCTATGTGGGCACCAGCCTGATGCCGCCGCTGTTTGGTTTGATTGCGAATAACATCAGTGTTTCGCTGCTTCCGGTCTATCTTGTTATTATATTGGCACTGATGGTAATCATGCATGAGATATTAGTAAAGAAAACAAAAAAGGCCTGAGCGAAAGCTCCCAGAATGCCGAGGTCTGGATAAATGGAGGTGATTTTATGTACGGTGTAATGGAAAAGAGGGTTTCACGGAGAAAGTTTGAAAAGGAACCGGTTACAGCCAGAGAAAAAGAAAACATTATTTCTCTTATTCAGCAATTAAATAAAGAATCCGGCTTAACCATGGAATTTCTGGAGGATGGAAGCAGTGCTTTTAAGAAGCTTCGGAAAAGTTATGGGTTATTTACCAATGTGCGTTCTCTTATATTGATGAAAGGTAAGAAGGATGATAAAGACTTAAAAGAAAAGGTTGGATATTATGGAGAAGATTTGGTTCTTGCCATAACGGATTTAGGTCTCGGAACATGCTGGGTTGGAGGAACCTTTGATAAGGATGAACTTTCTATTGAGCGCGGAGAGGAATTGGCTTGTGTTGTAGTTGCAGGGAAGGTGGCAGCGCCTTCTGTGACAGAAAAAATGGTGCGCTCCGCTACCCATAGAAAAGTAAAGAGTATGGAAGAACGAATCACCAGCAGTCAGCCTCTGCCCCAATGGGTACAAAACGGGATGAAAGCCGTACTACTGGCTCCAAGTGCTAAAAACTCACAAAAAGTAATGTTTAAATATGAAAACAACATTGTAAGTGCCCGGATTGCAAATGACTATGCCCTGGATTTGATTGATTTAGGTATTGCGAAGAAACATTTTGAGATAGGAGCAGGAGGGAAGTTTGAATTTGGGAATGGAGGTACTTTTCAATTAAAATAAACCATAGCAGAGTGAAGAAAGATATTCTCTGATTTGATAAAATCGTATTTATATGTCTTGAAAAATGGTGGATAAATATGGTATAATTAGCTTCGTAGCAATGTCCTCCTTCACTGACAATTAGTAGTATGGTACTGTTAACTATACACGAAAACATGGAGGTCATTGCTTTTTGAAATCCAATCGGACCAGTTTTTTGCCATTGGGCAAAATTTAACTCTCCATAAAAAACGGAGGATATTAAATGCTTATACAAAATAATAATTTGACAATTAGAAATGCAACTTCAGAGGATGCTGCTATTTTATGCAGATGGTGGAATGACGGAAAGGTTATGGCCCACGCCGGCTTTCCCAATGGACTGGGTATATCAGAAGAAGAAATTATTCAGCAGCTCTCTGCCGATGCAGATGAATCAGGCCGCTGCCTGATTATTGAAATGGATGAGGTTCCTGTAGGAGAAATGAACTATAGCAACCAAGGCAATAATGTCGCAGAGATAGGTATAAAAATATGCGATTTCTCAAGACAGGAAAAAGGCCACGGCAGGAAGTTTCTTTCTATGCTGATTAATACTCTTTTTAAAGAACTGGGATATAAGAAGATTATATTGGATACAAACCTGAATAATCTCAGGGCACAGCATGTATATGAGACATTGGGATTTAAAAAGTTACGTGTAAATGCCGATGCATGGGAGAACCAGTTAGGCGAATTGCAATCTTCAATAGATTATGAATTAGAGGAAAAAGATTTTGTTAATTACTGTGAATCAATATAGTATAGAGATGCGCCCGTTTTGGGCGCATTTCTATATTCAGGCATACAAGAATGCCAAATAATTCTACAATTAAATTGACAAATGAATATCCATAAGATATCATATAGTAATAATAACTACATGATGTCGTATTGGAAAGAAGGTTAGAAAATGTGGGAGAAAATAATTAAGATAGGCGTATTCGGAGATTCGATACTTGAGGGTATACAGATTAATCCCATAAACAAAAAATATTATGTGAATAATAATATTGATACAGCAACCCTAATCAAAAAATATCCGATACAAATACAAAACTATTCAAGATTCGGATGTACCGTAAAAAAAGGCAGCGATATACTTAAAAAGAGACTGGAAAAAGATTTGGGATGTGATGTCATTGTCATGGATTATGGCGGAAATGATTGCGATTTTAATTGGAAAGCAATCTCGGATAATCCGTCGGCCAGACACTTACCGAATACACCCATTGATATATTTACAGAGATATATTGTGGTATTATTGATACATTGAAGAAGAAGGATATTATCCCGATATTAACGACTCTTCCCCCATTGGAGCCCCAGAGGTTTTTTGACTGGTTCTGCAAGGATTTGAATAAAAAGAATATTCTCACATGGCTGGGTGATATTCGTACCATTTATAATCACCAGGAAAGTTACTCGAAGGCAATTGAAAAAATAGCGTTGGAAACACAAGCTCCGCTAATTGATTTAAGGGGAGCGTTTTTGAAAACCGGCAATGTTGAAGACTTGCTTTGCGAGGATGGAACGCATCCAAATACCTCGGGTCAAAAAGTCATAGAATCATCTTTTAGCGACTTCGCAAAAGATTTTATAGGTACACGGTTTGATTTGATTTGAAGGGTAAAGCCCACAGATATATAGTCAGGGAATCCAGATGTTTTTGCATTTGGATTCTCTGTTTTTTGTTAATTCGTCCTTTTGCAAATTCCATATTGACAAGTTGGGGCCGGTCATACTATTATGGCGTTAGGTCTTTTGACCAAACATGGCGTTACTTTTCATATGAATGATTTGAGGAGGAATAAAATGAGCCGTGGAAGTAAACAGACAACTCCCGAAGCTATACTAAAAGTAACCCGGCGGCTTATGTCCAAAAGAGGGTATGAGAAGGTTTCACTGAGGGATATAGCGGCAGAATTAGGAATCAGCCAGGGGAATTTAACTTATTATTACAAGACAAAAGCTGCATTAATAGAGGCTGCAATTATGGATAAGCACGAAAAAAGGCCTGACTTAAAGCCGGTTTCGTCCTTAGGGGAATTCGATGCGCTTTTAGAAGAGATTCAAAAACTGCAGAAGGAACATTTATACTATTTCAGACAGTATTCTCAGCTTTCAGTGATTAGTGAAAATGTGAAAAAAAAGCAGATAAAAGTTTTCCAGGATATTAAAAAAAGCTGCCGGAAAACTTTTGGTAACCTGTGCCATGCAGGATTAATGAAGGAGGAATCCCATAAGGGGCAATATAAGATGCTGATTCAGATAATACGGTTTATTTCAGCTCATTGGTATGAACAAGATGTATTGAATGAATCATTAGGGCTTGAAACGCCCAGTGCCAGGATTGCTATATGGGAAACGCTATTTCCTCATTTAACAGACAAGGGGAAAAAGATTTATCTGGAACAAATACGATAAAATAATGGGAAGAGGAAGTGATATCTGCTTGAACGGTTACTATGGTGTAGCAAATTGGCTTACATACTTGAATATGGTTTCGGGTGTAGTAGGCGTAGGTTTTGCGTTTGGAGGTAATATTCACTTTGCCGTAGCCTGCCTGATTGTGGCAGGGGTATGTGATATGTTTGATGGAACAGTTGCAAAACGATATGAACGAAGTGAGTTTGAAAAAAATTATGGTATTCAGATTGACTCATTGGCTGACGTGATAAGTTTTGGAGTCCTTCCGGGAGCCATCGGGATGGTTCTTAACATGGGAAGGCTCCCGATGATTTTCATCGTTGCCCTTTATGTTCTTGCGGCACTTATACGTCTGGCATACTTTAATGTAACGGAGATTGACATTTTGGGAACGGAGAAGGCGGCCAGGACCCATTATGAAGGGCTGCCGGTTACAAGTGTGGCGATTATTATACCATTCATATATTTATTAAGCCTTTGCTTTGATTTTCCGCTTCAACCGCTATACGGCTTACTTTTGATGGTCATTGCAGTTTTGTTTGTATTGAAGTTTCGGGTGCCTAAGTTGAAGATGCGAACGAAGGTGGTATTGGGAGCTGTGAGTATTCCGGCTATTCTCATTATAACCATTAAGGTGGTAATGTCGAGATGAGACCGATAGATACCTGTTCTTGTAAAGAAGGCGGCTCTCTCAAGCTTTTATACCATACTGTTGCAGGACGGTGTATATTAAAAATCCTGACCCGGCCGGCTGTCTCAGTGATTGGCGGAGCTTTTTTGAAAACACCTATCTCAAGAATATGGATTAAAAAATACATAGATAAAAATAAAATTGATATGAGCCGATTTAAGAAAACCATTTATCAGTCATTTAATGATTTTTTTACCCGGGAATTAAAAGGAACGAAAGACTTCAAGAAATATCCGAAGAACCTGCTGCTTGCTCCATGTGACGGGAAGGTATCCGCATATATTATTTCAAAAGAGAACACCTTTTATATTAAAAATTCTTTATATACTATCAAGGACCTGATAGAGGATGAGGCTCTTGCAGAAGATTTTATCGGGGGAACTTGTGTTATATTCCGCCTTACCCCCGATGACTATCACCGTTATCACTATATTGATGACGGCCGCATTCTGGCTCAAAAGAAGATTTTGGGCATACTACATACAGTACGGCCCATCGCCCATAGCAAATATCCTGTTTATATACGAAATAGCCGGGTGTGTACCAGAATGCACACCGTGAATTTTGGTGAGGTGATACAAATTGAAGTTGGGGCATTGATGGTAGGAAAAATTCAAAACCACAAATCATCCGGTACTTTTTCCAGAGGGGAGGAAAAGGGATATTTTGAATTCGGTGGTTCTACCATCATTCTTATTTTAAAAAAAGATAGTGTTGAGATGAATAGGGAGCTTATAGAAAATACGATACGGGGAGAGGAAAGTATCCTGAGAATGGGCCATGTGATTGGAGAGAAATGAGAAGAAGGGATACAACAATGCGGATAATTATTGCACTTATTTTCGTACTTTTAACGATAGTGGGCTTATTGGTAAACGCCGGGCGAAAGATTTTTATATGGCTGCGGCCGCTTTTTAGTGGAATTAGTCCGCTTTTATACGGTATTCTATATGGAGCTGTTATCCTGATAATATTGGGCTTGTTCATTATCAGCCGTGTGCCTGACAATAGTGTACCGCGAATGATTATTAAGATAGGGCATCATGCACTTGGCTTTCTTGTATATATTGTGATGTGGATAAACGCTGCGGACTTCCTGTTGTTTTTAGGCAAGCTTGTACGACTATTGCCCGCACCCTTGCCGAAACAGACGACTTTCATTACAGGAGCGGCGGTATTAATTATTGCAATTTGTGCATTGGTGTACGGTACAATTCACAGCTTGTCAGTCCGTACCCGAAGCTATGAGGTGCAGCTTTATCAGGCGGAGGGAGCAGTAGAGACAGATTCACTCCAAATTGCCCTGATTAGTGACCTGCATTTAGGATATATAATAGAAGAAAAACATGTTCAAAAAGTTGTTAAGGCAGTAAACGCTGTCAACCCGGATATTGTCTGTATCGCAGGCGATATCTTTGACGGGGATATTACATCTTTAAAAAATCCGGAGGTACTTCAGCGGCTGCTTGGTGAAATCCATGCACCTTACGGTGTCTATGCCTGTCTGGGCAACCATGATGCAGGAACAAGCTATCAGCAGATGCTGGAATTCTTATCCGAAGTCAACATACAACTGCTGTTCGATGAGGCAGTTGTAATTGATAATAGATTTATCCTGGCAGGAAGAAGGGATTCCTCGCCGATTGGCGGACAAGGAGATAAAAGAGGAGAGTTTATAATACCGGACGGTGCTGGGAACCTTCCCATAATCGTAATGGACCACCAGCCAAGCAACATCACGGAATATGAAGATAATGCCGATTTGATTCTATCCGGTCATACCCACCGTGGGCAGATGTTTCCTTTTAATCTGATTACAAAAGCGATATTCGATGTGGACTATGGACATTATCAGATGCCGGACAACGGACCGCAGGTTATCGTAACCTCCGGTGCAGGAACGTGGGGACCTCCCCAGACGATAGGCACGGATAATGAAATTGTGTCAATTAAAGTGGTATTTCCCAGAATAGCAATACAACCTTCGGTTGAGGAAAACTAAACCTACATGTTATTGCAGTGTAACCGAATCGTACTATAATAAAATTGTAAAAGGCCCTTTACTAAAAAAGTGCAGGAGGTTACGAAATGGTTTCTATCGGAGAAAAAATAAAGATTCTTAGAAAGCTCAAGGGGATTACACAAGAAGAATTATCGGATGTTTTGCATATTTCATATCTGGCAATAAGTAAATGGGAAAACGGGATTGCACAACCGGATATTTCAATAATCCCTGTAATCGCCGGATATTTTGGTGTAACAATTGATGAGCTATTCGGCTATAAGATGGATGCTTTGACAAATAAGGAACGCTTTATACAGTTTATGGTTAATAACGGTATGCTAAAAATTGATGGAGCGCATACCGGCTCGAACAGTGATACGAACTTTTATATCAATACAGAGAAGTTTGAGACAAACGCCCAGATAGCTAAAATCGGAGGTTTCTTTGCGGATTTTATTCGGGAAAATTCCATCGAATTTGATACTTTGGTTGGATTGGCTTATCACGGAATCGCATTCTCATCTGCTGCAAGCATTGCATTGTTTGAAAAATACGGGGTGACGGTTAATTACTGTTATGACAGGCAGGTTCCTGACAGCAGAAAGAGAATAATATGCGGTCATACCTTGGCAGATAATGAAAAAGTGGTTATAGTTGATGACCTGATTTTTTCAGGAGGTAATTTAATTGAGAGAATAGAAAGACTGAAAAAATTAGCTGATATAAAAATAGCAGCCGTCATTGTAATTGCAGATTTTATGTCGATAAAAGAGGGCGAAACCCTAACAGGAGCACAAAGAATAGAGGAAATATACGGAACAAAGGTTTACTCTATTCTTACGAGGGATGACATCACCAGAGCAATAAATAATGATGTTATTGCAGGCAGGGAATATGTAGAATAATTAAAAAATTATATCGGGGCTCATTGAGCCTCGATATAATTTTTAAAGGTTTAATCCCAATTAACCTGTTTATGCGGAGTTGTTCCATATTTTGCAATATCCTCTTTTGCTAACATTATTGCTTCGATTTCGTCCGGAAGAGGAGAGTCTTCGGGAATGAATTTTATAAGTACTTGATAGATTGTATTAATATCTTCATCAGGTATAAGCTCTATTAGATTTTTTAATATTTCTCTACTCATACTATACCTCCTATAATCTTTTATATGCCTGACCTCTAGGTCTTATATCATTGATAATTATGGTATCATCATCCAGAGTGAAGAGTACTCTTAAATCGCCAACACGTAACCTATACTCCGATACCAGTCCCTTGATTTTTACAATATCTCCGATTGGAATTTTTTCAATGGCATTCTTGAGTCTTTTCTTCGTAGGCGTATCTGCTCCATTAATATATTTTATGGCTTTTCTTGAGTATTCTATCCTCACAAAATTATTCCTCCCATAAAACTATAATTGCTAACAACTGCCTTGTATTATACTAGATTCTTGATAAAATTATAATAGCGTATTATTAGTAAGTATGCAACATCAGGTTGTTTGTTTTTTTATCTTTCATATCCGATTATAGATGTCACTGAAAATTTGCAGGTGATGCTCCTCGTCTTGTATGATACGGTTTAAGATGGCAACGATATTCATATCATTAATGATAGCGGCCTGTCTGGAATATTTGCTGATGGCCGCCTCCTCAGCTTTGATGGATTCCGCTATCAGACGATGTAAATCATGTGGATAATTAATAAATGAAGGGGACCACCACTGCATTTGCTCCTGACAACTCCAAAGTCTTGGGTCGGCTCCGAGCAATAGTGCAAGCTCGGCAAATATATCGAGGTGGTGCATTTCAACAATACTGACATGGTAATAGCATCTTGAAATCCAGCTATACTGCGGCTTTGTAACGACAGAGATATAGAAATACAGAGTAACATCACTCATCTCAGAAACAACATTTGCCATATTGCTTAACATCTCTCGTGCATAGATGGGATTCGGACAATCTACTTGTACAGGAGGATAGGGAGCATCCACTTTATAGTGGCATCCGCTGCTATCATTATTATTCATCTTTACTTTTCCCTTGCCATTTGGATATGGTACAATTTATTCATAGAAACAGGAGATTATTACAATACGATTGAATATATAATCATTAAAACCAAGATGGCAGATTATTATCTCAATTAAGACAAGGCTTCCTGATAATATATCGTAAGAATATCTTAAGGAGACAGAACTTGTTAGTTAAGGCTAAATATGCTATATATACTGTATAACATATTGATAAAATCTAAGGAGTAAAAGTATGAATGAGTCTAAAATGAAAACATATGGTAACATTGTTGTTGCCCTGATTCTGGCAATTTCGGTTGTTATATCCTGTATAATAGGGGTAAATGGTTTGGCAGAATTCAAAAGAAAGAAATATAGTATTAACATCAAAGGATATACAAAACAGCAAATCATATCCGATTGGATTGTCTGGTCCGGTTACTATGACGTACAGGCAGAAAATCTGAAGGATGGCTATGCTTTGCTTGAGGCAGACAAAGAGAAAGTAAATAGCTATCTTACCAATAAGGGATTTGTGGAGGATGATTTAGTTTATTCATCGATTTCAATCTCTGAAACCCATGCTTTAAATGAATATGGCGGCTATACCAATGAAATTATCGGCTATAATTTAGCGCAGACTGTAACCATCAGTTCAGAAGATATTGATAAGGTGACAAAGATTTCGAGGAACGCAACAGAGCTGCTAAATGAAGGGGTGCAATTCCAATCAAAGGCTCCTGAATATCATTATACAAAGCTGGAAGACCTAAAAGTCAGTATGCTTGCGGAAGCGACACAGGATGCAACGAAACGGGCAGAATTAATTGCTGTAAATGCAGGAAGCCAGCTGGGTGAGTTAACAAATGCCAAACTTTCCAGCATTCAGGTTACTCCGCTTTATTCTGTTCCGAATGACTATGACAGTTGGTATGGCTATGGCAGCTATATAGATAATGACACGGTTTCTTTAGAAAAAGAGGTAACGGTATCCGTTAATTGCACCTTTGAAGTTAAGAAGTAGCTAGGTATGCTGGCGTTAAATTAGCAGATAGCGGCAGCATGGAGGATTAATATGAGAGATATACATAAAAAAGCAACTGCGATTATATTGGTAATATTCTTATGCTTTGCCAATAGCGGTATAGATCAGCATGAAGCCTATGCTAAATCCGGTAAATACCTGGTATTGGTTCAACAAAAAAGCGGAACGTGGAAGCAGTATACGGATATGATTGAAGTATCTGATAACGGATATCTGATGATAAAAGCAAAGCGAATCGCAAAGGCATTGGGATATACGTATGAAAAGAATAGCGACGGAACATTTGAAATCAGATTAAGTGATGCCATTTACAATAAGTACACTAGAAAAACCAATGAATTCATATATTCTGACGGAGCAGAGGAAATCACGAAAATTGCACCGGAAAAGGCATATACCAGCAAACAAAGTGATTATAATCTGTGCCAAATCAGCTCATTGAATACAGTAGCTTTTTATAAATGCTTTGACAGTGTAGGAATCGATTCGTATTCAGGTTATGATGGAATCATATGCTTTAGCAAGTATAATGATATTCCGGATTCTGTTCCAATCGTTGAACCTAAGCCTACAGCAGTACCCACCCCCATACCGGCGTTGGAAGATTCTGTGATTGATATCGATGGGATAGAGTTTCCTGTAAGGACTGAGTTCTTAGAAAATGATAAGACTTTAAGTGACTGGGGCGGTACAGCTTTATTATGGAGCGACTTAGAACGTGAGGTTGATGGTAAGATAATATCCTCAACGAACCTTTCCATAGATAGTAATAAGATTGAATTTACCCATCTTGGAATAGGCAGCGATGGTATCACATTAACAAAAGCAAGTAAAGGCTATAAATTGGCTATCAGCGTTAAACTGGCTGGCTCCGTGGTGTCAGACCAAAATGCTTTGATAGTAAAGGCGATGGTAGCCACGATATCATCACAGCCTTCATTCGTATATGATGCTATATTCGAATCCTTTACGACAAATGAAACATATGGCATTAATGAAGATTCTTATGTAGCGATTGGCGATTGTAAATTAAAGGTAAACATGAAGGATGGAATTGTGACCTACTATATTCGGGGGAATAATTAATTCATTGTGTCAGAAAGAAAATCCTTGCCCTGATTTATTGATTGGGCAAGGATTTTTCAATGATATCATCAATATCTTCATTTGCTCGGTTAATAGAATTTATTCTTTCTTCCTCGGTCGTTCCGGTTCCATCCACCAAAAGTCTTTCAAATTTGCTGATACCCATTGATTTCATGATATCCTCAATATAGTTTAGTCCTTTGTTCAGCAGCGGCCGCATCATAAACGGAATATCTGCACCGGAGGATTGTATATAGATGACGGTTCGCGGCCTGTCATCCAGAAGTCCCTGGGGTTTACCGCCTTTCTCGGGAAAAATAATTGTTCTGCCATTCTGTACAATACAGTCGATATATTCCTTTAATGGAGCAGGAAAAGACAGGCTCCACATAGGGGCGGCGATTACATAGACATCTGCACGTATGAATTGATTGCATAGCTCTACGATGGTATGAACTTCTTTTTGCTCCTTTTCCGGCAAATCCTTCGTTGCCTCTTCATCTATTATACAATTTCTGCTTTGATAATATTGATATTCTAATCTTGGTATATGTGCTTTGTACAAATCCAGCTCTTCAACAGTGAAATCAGGATGTTTTTCGGTAAATCTATTTATAAAGGCTCTTCCTACAGTTTTACTCGATGATAAGTGCTCCGGCTTTGAATTTACCGTAATATATAATAACTTTTTCATGATAATTACCTCTTATAAATAAGTATTTGATTTTAGTATGTTGATAATTAAAATATTTATGCAAATACGCAATTTATTAATCATAGAAAGAAGTGCATAGATATGATAAAATAAAAAGCATAATAATTGATTTTATTAGCTTAATAAAATATACAGGAAAGGGTGTTGACGATGAGAAAATTTGATAAGGTAAAAAGCAACGATAGATGGAGGGCTATAACCTGCAAGATGAATTAATATCGTATTCACTTGGAATGAAATAACCCTCCTAAAACGACGGAGGATTATTAATGAATTTTAGATTAAAGAAGTTCTTTTCTTATTATAAACCTTATCTGGGTTTATTTGTTTTCGTCATGCTATGCTCCTTTATTGTAGCAGGGATGAATCTGGTTTTCCCTTTGTTAACCAGACACATTACGAAGAATGTACTGCAAGGAAATCAAAGCGGAATCTACCGGCAGATTATAATTATGGGATTATTGATGCTGGGACTGATTGTACTATATCTTTTCTGCAATTTCTTTGTTGATTACAAGGGCCATGCAATGGGTGCCATGATGGAACGGGATATGCGTAATGAGTTATTTGCCCATTATCAGAAGCTATCCTTTAGCTTCTATGATGAACACAGAACCGGCAAGCTTATGAGCAGAATTACGAATGATTTGCTGTCACTGGCAGAATTGTATCATCATGGTCCGGAGGATTATGTAATTAATCTGGTGAAGTTTATCGGAACATTTGTAATACTGATGCATATTAATGTGAGGTTAACGCTTGCTGTTTTTTTATTCCTGCCGGTAATGGCTGTCTTCTCTTTCTATCTTAATAGGATATTGAGGAAGGTTTATAAAACCAACTATGACAGGATAGGCGATGTAAATGCTCAGGTAGAGGATAATCTATCCGGAATCAGGGTTGTACAGTCTTTTGCGAATGAAGAAATCGAGAATAAAAAATTCAGTTATGAAAATGACCGTTTTCTTGACAGCAGAAAAAGCATTTATAAAAACGAAGCGTATCTTTACAACGGAATGAATGCATTCACCCAGCTGATTACGGCTACGGTGGTTATAGCAGGGGCAGCAGGTATAGTGAAGGAGTCCATTGACCTTGCTGATTTGCTGGCATTCATATTGTATACCGGCAATATCATTGAGCCAATCCAAAGATTGAATTGGATTGTCAGGCAATTCCATGAAGGTGTTACGGCCTTTGGAAGATTCATAGAGATTACCTCGATAGAGCCGGATATTAAAGATTCTGAAACAGCACAGGAATTACTGACGGTAAATGGGGATGTGGAATTCAAAAATGTATCGTTCAAATATCGTGATAACCAGGAATTTGTCCTGGAGAAGGTAAATCTTAAGGTTAAAGCCGGAGATTATTTGGCGATTGTAGGAACATCCGGTATTGGAAAGACAACCTTGTGCTCCTTGATACCACGCTTTTATGAAGCCAGTGACGGAGAAGTGCTTTTAGACGGTATGAATGTAAAGGATATACGGTTAAGTGATTTGAGAAAGAACATTGGTGTTGTACAACAGGATACCTATCTGTTTTTTGGAACGGTGATGGATAATATTTGCTATGGGAAGCCGGATGCCGCCTATGAAGAAGTTATAGAAGCGGCGAAGAAAGCCAATGCCCATGATTTTATAATGAAGCTGCCTGCCGGCTATGATACGGATATAGGCCAGAGAGGCATTAAACTATCCGGGGGCCAGAAGCAAAGACTGAGTATAGCCAGAGTATTCTTAAAGAATCCGCCTGTTTTGATTCTTGATGAGGCGACCAGTTCCTTAGATAATGAAAGTGAAAAGGTTGTTCAGGATTCACTGGAGAGGCTGGTGATGAACAGAACCACCTTTGTGATAGCGCATCGTTTATCCACCATCAAAAATTCGAAAAGAATTATTGTATTAACGGATAAGGGAATTGCTGAACAAGGGAATCGTCAATGATATAATATTCATTATGGAGGAAGGTATTGCTATAAATGCCTTCCTCCTAATCAATTATTCAGAGAGAGAACAATACTATTTGATGATAGGATGCAGAATGGCTTGAATTTATTCCGGAACCTTAATATAATGATTATATAGGAAATATAAGGGTGTTTAGTATAGAGGAGGCTATTATGTGGGTTTTAATAACAGTAGGTATATTATTTGTCGCCATGGGGCTAATGGTTCATGCATTCAGATGGCATTTCTTAATATCGGGCTATAACACCATGCCGAAAGAGAGAAAAGAAAACGTCGATATAAAAGGTCTTGCCCGTCTGATTGGTATTTATTCTTATGTGAATGGAAGCATTCTAATCTTGACAGGTATTTTGTATTCTTTCGATGTAAAGTTTTTTCTGAATCCGGCGATTCTGTTTTTTGCTGTTTCAACGTTCTATATCCTGATTAAGGCTCAAAAGTATGATAAGAATATTTTTGACGAGCATGGAAAGCTGAGAAAGGGAGCAGGAAAGCAGTTTGCCATACCGGTTGTTGTTATAACGGCGTCATTAATCTTTGTAGTCGTACTGCTGTCTTTTTCTTCACAAGCCACGAAGGTCAGTTTCCTGGATGAAGGAATTAAAATCCACGGAATGTATGGAGACGTCTATCGATGGGAGGATATAGACAGTGTTATGTTGATGGATAAATTACCAACGATTACCTCGCGTACGAATGGTTCGGCGATAGGCTCAAAATTAAAGGGGCATTTTAAGACGAAGGAACTGGGTTCAGTAAAGCTTTTTGTCGATAAACAAAAACCGCCTTTTATTAATCTTGAAGTACCGGGTGGGATAATTATATTTAATATGAACAGTTCAGATGAAACATGGGAGGTTTATATGACGCTGCTGGATAAAATAAAGTAGATACATGGAAAATAAATTATACGAATAAAAATAAAGGAATTGAAATCATGATGATATATAAAGTGTATGACAGAGATTTGCAAGAGACCGATATAGGGGACGGCTTTTTTGATGGCTGGCCGAATCCGCCGAGCAAGGAAAAGCATCGGCAGATATTAGAGAAAAGCTATAAATCCATCGTAGCAATAGCTGACAACAATAAAATCGTTGGATTTATCAATGCGGTTAGTGATGGGATTTTATCTGCATATATTCCTCTTTTAGAGGTATTACCCGGATATCAGAAGCAAGGAATAGGTTCAGAATTGGTTAAAAGATTGCTTGATGAATTAGGTAATTTGTATATGATTGATTTATGCTGTGATATAGAGCTGAAGCCTTTCTACGAAAGATTGGGTATGATGAATTCCCATGGTATGATATATAGAAATTATGAAAACCAGTGCGGATGTAAGGTGAAAGATTGATAGAAATACGATTTCAACCTCACAAGTGTTGTGCCTGTGTTAATCCAAAGTGTAAAGAACACGCTTGGCACAAACTTTGGACGCACAAAAAATATGCGCAGGAATAAAGGAAAATATGAATATAACATAGGAGGACAGTATGAATTTTAAGGATTTTAAATGGACAGTAGAGACGGATTACAAAGAGACAGAAAGCGGTATAGAGATATATGCCCC
>JAEZXP010000235.1 GCA_023419655.1 Bacillota bacterium
TCATTAGTTAATATGGGGATGCTTGCCCGACTTATGAATTTGATATTCTCTTAACATGTCCTGCAAGCAAGTTCATTATAAGATTGAAAAAAACAAAAGAACATGTCGCGTTTGGAAAACTTTTTACGAAAGTTTTCCAAATACGACATGTTCTTCTCTGGCTTTTTCATCTATAATATAACCAACACAAGAATAGGACACATCATCAGATAAGGCATAAGTGTGAATGCATATGAAAAATGCAAAGCCGGGATACTGTGAATCCGCTCAAGGGTTACCAGTATCGAAATTAGGCAGAATAAAGAACCAGATTATACATAGTTTTAGGCAGCAAGGGCTGGTAAACAAGATTGGTATGGGGATTGTACGTGATGAATTTGTTTTGTTTTACCAGCCAGAATTTAATCTGGATACGAATAAAATAATTGGTGTGGAGGCTTTGGTAAGATGGGCCTCACCCAACAGGGGAATGATACCTCCTAATGCATTTATTCCTACTGCTGAGAGAACAACATTGATTTACAAGCTTGAGCAGATGATTATTCGCAAGGCTCTTGAGCAGAAGGAAAAATGGGAGAAGGAAGGATTAAGTCATATAGAATTATCCATTAATTTATCCTGTAAGTCAATAGAAAGTGGTAATAATTTTCAAATAATTGAAAAAATCATCTCATCCTATAAGGTGGATTACAGTAAAGTTATATTTGAAATCACTGAAACAATGATTATTTCCAACGTTAATGTGGCAATGGAGCGGCTGAACAGACTTAGAGAATATGGCATACGATTCGCTCTGGATGATTTTGGCACCGGGTACTCTTCTCTGATACACCTCATCAAATTGCCGATTGACATTATAAAGATAGATAGAAGTTTTATAAAATCAATTCCTGATAGCAACGAGGAAACATCCGTCACTAAAAATCTTCTTGCAATGGCTCATGACCTGAAATTTAAGGTTGTGGCAGAAGGAATTGAAACAAAATCACAATTGGAATATTTGCAGCAAAACTCCTGTGAAGGAGGCCAAGGTTTCCTGCTGTGTGTTCCATTGCCTCCGGACCGTGTTACGGAAGTTATACGGGAAAATATTTAGAAATTATGGAGGCAGTATGTTGTATTAATCAGCTAATTTCTTACCAAAGCCTTTCAAATGGCTATAGGGTATGGGGATGTGAAGGACCATCATAATGATGGTCCTTCACTATTTTGTATCGCAGATAAAATAAACCACTGACTAAGCGGACGGTGCTGATTTATATCCTGCATGATATACGTCATAGTAACCGTATTTGCCATGGATAAAAAAATGGCTCTAAGTCAAGGATGACGAAGAGCCAAAATGTTTTTAAACTTTGAATTTTTGAATTTCTTTTGCAAGATTATCTGTATGGGTATCTAGTCTGACAGCGGATTCGTTGAGGCTTTCAACGGAATGCAGCTGTTCGCTAGATGTGTTGCTGACATTGTTGGATGCAGCGGCAGTCTCTTCGAGAACGGCAGATATGTTCTCGATTGAGGCCAGCGTAATAACCCTTGTCTCATTGATGCTTTCTACATTCTCAGAGATTTGTTTCAGGAATACAACAAGCTGCTCTACGCTGTCATGGATATCCTTGTAGGAAACGGTTGTATTCTTCACGGCATTTTCTTGAAGCTTTAGTGCTGTCTCTGCAATTCTGGCTGTTTCAACGACCTTTGTTGTATCTTCCAATATACTTCCGATAATCTGCTTAATATCATTAACAGAGGATTTGGATTGTTCAGCCAGATTTCGAATCTCATTTGCTACGACGGAGAAGCCTCTGCCGTATTCTCCGGCACGGGAAGCCTCGATTGATGCATTAAGAGACAGAAGGTTGGTCTGATTCGCTATATCATTTATTACATTGATAATTTTACTTATGGATGAAGACTTTTCGGAAAGCTTTTCAATTTCATTGATAATGCCGGTTGTAATCGAGATGGTTGATGAGGTCTGCTTGTTAAGGTCATCTGATACGGCCGTTCCTTCGATTACCCGCTGTTTTGTATTGCCTGCTATCTGCTCGATTTCCTTCGTATTTTCACTTCCCAGCTCTATCTTTTTACTCAAGGTATCCATCTGTGTCAAGCATTGCTCTGCTTCTAAAGCTTGCTGGTTTACACCCTGCTCTATCTCACTCATGGCCCTTGAAATATTTCCGGAGGATATCAGGAATGCCTCAGATGCCTTGGATACGTTGGAGGATGACTGGGATACTTCAATACTCAATGTCTTTACCTGTTGAAGCAGCTGCTTCATATTGTCGACGGTGGCCTGAACTTCTCTTGAAAGTATACCGAATTCATCCTTACGGTCGGAAGCCAGTTGGAAAGTAAGGTCTCCCTTGGCAGCCTTTCTAAGAACGGAATTGATTTTCCACAATACCTTATTGATACCGCTGGATAAGAAGAATGCTGTCAATAAAGCAATAATACAGGCAATTATTACGATTACAACAGTGGTATACCGGATATTCTTAGCCTGGCTGTTAATAACGGACAGCGGCATCAGGGAGCATATCATAGCACCGGTATCGCCTATTTTGGAATACAGGAAAAGATATTCCTTTCCTTTGTAATTAACATTATCTAAACCCGAAGACTCGTCCGAAACAGATGCTTTTTGATAGAAAGCTTCGCCCGTAAAGATGGATTCCGAAGGGTCCAAAGGAGCGCTTTTCTGGGATTGGTCTATAATTTCTTTCCCATCAGGGGTAATAAAACCGATATAACCGGATGCATCAAAGGATAAATCAGCAAGAATCTTGTTAATGGTTTCTGCTTTTATATCAATGATTAAGACGGAATCAAGTCTTCCGAAAGGCCTGATTAATCGTATGGAGTAATCGCTGGGAACTGTATGAAGCTTTTCGTCCAGATATTCGTCCTGACCGTCCCAAAGCACCTTAAGAGGATTGTTGATAATATACTCGCCGATTTCTGTCTCAGCAAGACCTGCATAGAAGCCATCCCCAATTTGTAATTGTGCTGACATAATAGGCATTGCCGTATCGGATATCATGTAGATGTTTTTAATGAATTCATCCGATGTAATCTTTGCAGCGATGGACTTTGCATTGTTGTTTCTGATGTTCATCAGCTCAATCATATCGCCTGCGTTTCTCATATAATTCATGAGAGCAGTATCGCTGGCGTACTGGTTGCTGACAGCCTGGACACTTTCCAAACCAAACCGCATGTATTCGGCGGCCATATTGATGGAATCAGCAGTGGATTTCTTATAATTATTCTCAATTCCTGAGGAAGCCTGATTATACGACACGATTCCAAGTATTATGATACAAGCAACCGGAACCAAAAATAATGAGAACAACTTAAATTGCAGTGTAGAGAAGAAATTAAGCTTATCTTTGTCCAATTCAACATTGTCTTTTTTAGGTGCCGAAAAAGCTGATTTTATGCTTTCCAATAAGTTTTTGAGCTTTGTTTTCATACCTTTCCTCCATATGTAACCCTAGTAATTTGGAATTACATCTTTAGTATTATTTTTATGTCAATCACCATATATTTCAATTATAACATTTTATGCTAAAAAGGACAACAAATAATACCATTTATATATAAATTTGGTTAAAATGACATATTAACAATTATTGGTTGGTTATTTCAAAATTAATTATTATTTGGTATAATAGTTCTGGTAATATTAAAGAAAATCGTATAAAAATAGTAAATTCAGAAATAAATGGTTATATATTATTAAAACAGGAGGCGTCAGCTATGGACAGTGAATACCGTAAGCCGTATGAATACGAAGAGGAAAAGAGAGGATGGATTATATTATTTGTTGTAATGATACTTGCAATTGATATATTGCAGACGTTGTCCTTTGCATCCCAGGAATATAAGTATATGGGGAATATACCGGTTATCGGAGCAGGTTTTTATGTCATAGCCGGTCTGTTCATACTCTATATTATATATACGACCGTTATTGTATTTGGGATGAAAGGCAATTTTGCTGCCGCAGCGAAACGGTATATTATTATCAGAACAGTATTTACTCTGTGTAACTTCTTTATCACCTTTTTTAATATATTAAGTCATGAAAGCCTTATCGGTGAGGCAGAGGACCAATACATGGGTACAGGAAGTATGCTGCTCTGGGAACTGGTTATACCTTTGGCTTATATTATTGGATTTAGTGTGGTATGGTATCTGTATTTTACCTATTCTAAAAGATGCAGAAAAGCGGTAGAGAATTTATAAGGCGGACAGCTTTAAAAGATTTAAAAAGATGGTTATGGGATAAGAATAGAATATGTAGATAGGGGGAGTTTATATCAGATACGCATTAATCTCAGACATTCATGGTAATTTTCCGGCACTTGAAGCTGTTATTCGAGATGCCATAGAGATTCTGAATATGGCAAAGAGGCTAAAGTATGGGCCGGTATCATTACAAAAGAACTGGAAACAGCTAGAGAGCAGGCCCTTCCGTTCATACGTTTTACCGAAAAATATTTGGCTGATATGAGGGATAATGTTCGGCCCTTCTGTGCTGAAACATGGTATTCTTCGTATGAGGCATGGAGAACTCTAAAGGAAGATTATTAGAGAATATTAAAGGATTTTACGATGGAACGATTATCCTTACAAATTCGTCTAAGATATCAGATGGTACTATTATGGTTGCTAAGAATATGGAGATGATGATTATGTATAGTGATGATATAAGAGGAGTAAGAAATCTGCAAGCAAAGAAGACTGTAAAAGGGATAATACTGGCATGCTTGCTGGCATTTATTATTATGGCAGTTACAGCATGCGACAAGTCGGGTAAAGATAGTACCGACGTAGGTAATAATATAGAAGATTCGTCTGGGAAGCCAACGGATTCTCCTGAATTGGACCCTACAACGGCACCGACACAAGAGCCAACAGGGGAACCGGAGCCGACAGCCGAGCCGACACCAACAGAAGAGCCGGAACCAACCGGGGAACCAGAGCCGACACCGACGGATAAACCGAAGAACACAGTGACCCCGGCGCCGACGGATAAACCGAAGAATACAGTAACACCCGCACCGACAAAGAAGCCGGACGATACATCGGGTATGCGTGATTTTATACCTTCGGATAAGGTTATTCACAGTTCGACAGCATTTGTACAGGGAGATTATCTATTCTATAAAACCGGAAAGATGACAAAATCAAAGATAGCAGCAGAGAATCTAAAGACCTTAAAGGTTACAGAGATTACTGAAATGGAGGATGCGTTTTATAATTCCAGTGAATTCTATCTAAAAGGCAAGGATATATTCTATCATGCTGAGGGTGATATCTATCGTGTTGGAGTAGATGGCAAGAATAAGACAAGGCTTTATAAAGGAACATCAACCATACTGGGATTTTACAAGGATGATGTAATTGCATTGGAGAGAAAAACACGGGAGATTATACGAATTAATCAAAAGGGTGAAAAGAAATCCCTGACAAAGATGAATTCAATTGATTCTCTTGAGGCCGTTATGGTACAGGACGGGATTTATTATATCAGCAAAAGGTCAAACAATACCTTCGATGGGAATAACCCCTTAGACTCTCTGTATTATATTGATTTTGACGGCAAGAATAAGACAAAGATTCATGAAGCACTGGATATTTATGATTTAAAGGCAAATGAGGATTCATTATTCTTTATGGTATTTTCGCAAGAGCCCGCAGTAATGGAGATAAAGAAGATAGAGAACCGTGAGGCGGTGACGATTCATAGCATAACCAAGGAGGAATTTGAAACGCAGGGTAATTGGTTTGATAATCATAACTTTAAACTTCTGGCCGTGAATTCTTCCCGTGTATTTTATGGCATTAATCTTGAGGATATATATTCTGTCGGAACCGACGGAAAGGATTATGGCATCTATCTAAAACTTTCTGAGATAAAGGGAATACATCCTGCTGCCTACTTGAGCAAGGGGGATGTGGACGGACACTATCTGAAGATAATATTTGACTGTGATGAGGACCCGGTTGAGACACATCTGATTGATATGAGGGATAAATCATCCGTTAAATTTGAGGGAGGATACTATATAGCAGACAGCATTGATGTGGAAGGTGATAATGTCTATTATCTGAAATCCTCAAAATATGACCACTATGGGGAGACACCAGAGACTTACCAATATTACAAAAGTAAGCTGTCAGAGCTTAGATAAGATATACGGTATTACGATGAAAGGGTTTGTTGCAAAATATAAAGGTTCTGCAACAGACTCTTTTTTCGTGTACCGCCAATAACAATAAACCATGTAGAGATGAAAGCGTTATCGGATTGAAACAGAAGGAATTATATGGTAAGATAGGATTCGTACCAGCCAGGAATCAGATTTGTCTGTGATATAGCGTTATACTGGGTTTATACTATCGGTTAAAGGAGATAAATGATGGGAGATATCGGACGGGAAACAGTAATAAAAGTAAAATTTGAAGAAGAGGATATGCTGCATATTAACAAAATGTTTTTAAAGATTCAGCTTAGAAAAACAATATTTAGCAAATCAAATAAAATATTTTTCGGAATATTTGCAGGCATTATTATCCTATCAATGTTAATTCTGATGCTGGAAGGAAATTCAGGTGTTCCATCAGAGGTTTCGAATGTATCGGCGGATGATTCCTCGATGATAGACAAGATAGTTCCAGGTGTGATTTTTGTAAGTGTAGCTTTGATATTGATGTTTATACTGCCTAGAAAGATAAAGCAGGAAACAATTAATAATTTCAGAAGTAATAAAGACTTACAAAATGAAATCGAATATCGTATTTCAGAGGAAAAGGTTATCGCACGTTCGATAACATCAGATACCAATCACGATTGGAGCTATTTTAACAGGGCTGTCGAGACGAATAAGGTATTCGCGCTTTATCTATCGGATAATACGGCAATTTGTCTGCCAAAACACTGCTTTACGAATGAAAATGATATTGATATTGTTAGAAAGATAATGAAAGATAATCTTCAAGGACAAAAATATCAGTATTTGAAAATCAAATAAAACTTAAATGGAGAATAAAGATGGAACTGTATGCCGTAAGATATGGAATTGATTTTAAATATGCAAGCTTTAATACAATCTTTCAAAATGATGAAAGGCGGGATATTGCCCCGGGATTCGTCTTTTTAATTTATATTGCAAAATATAAGGATAACCTTATTTTGTTTGATACGGGCTTTCGTGATAAGAAGCGGGCTGAGAATTTTGGAGTGGATTTAATCCCTGTAGATGAAGAGATGAAAGCAATCACAGGCCCCAAAAAGATAGATACCCTATTCATTACCCATACTCATTTTGACCACACAGATAATCTGGACCTTTATCCGGATTCCGAGATAATCCTATCTCAAGCTGAATATGATATTGCAATATCACAATATGGTGGAAATATCGCAGAGATATTAAAATCAGATAAGGTGCACATTGTACAGGATGAATATCTATATAATAATAAGTTTCTTTTCAAGGTGATTGGGGGGCATACAATAGGCTCATCCGTAATTTACTTTGAAGAGAAGGGCAGAGAGTATGTAATTGCCGGAGATGAATGTTATTTTATTGAGAACGTCCAAAAGAACATACCGAACGGGAATGTTTATGATTCCAAAAGCAACGAGGATTTTATCAGAGATGCCCATGACAGGAAATTGATTGTACTTCCATTTCATGATAATACCATATTTGATGAATATGAGCATGTTTCTGATAATATAGTCAGGATTTTATAATATTGAAGATGCAGGAGAAAACGCATTATTTACAAGGAGAGAGCCTATGCGGAGAATAAAATTCTTGTCACTTACTTTAGTACTAATTCTGTTAATGGCATTGACGGCTTGTTCTGATAAATCGGTAATTACAGATGAACTAATACCCAAAGATGAAATAGCCGCAGACCAGACGGTTACTGCAGATGAGTTGGTAAGTCCGGATGAACCGATAAGTTCAGACGAACCGATAAGTGCAGATGAATTGGTAGGTGCGGATGAGCCTGTTCATGTATCACAATCTACCGGGAAGATTTTTCTTTATGGGGAGCAGCATGGTGTAGAGAAGATAATAGAAAAAGAGTTTGAGCTGTGGTATGAATATTATACCAACGAAAATATGCGGCATTTATTTATTGAGAGTCCTTATTATACAGAAGAATTTTTAAATATCTGGATGCAGTCGGACAACGATGATATTTTAGATGAACTATATGAAGATTGGAGAGGTACTTCAGCCCATAATCCTTACCTTAAAGAGTTTTATAAGAAGATAAAAAGTCAGTGTCCTGAAACAATATTTCACGGCACGGATGTCGGACATCAGTATAGCACTACCGGAAAACGATTTTTGAAGCATCTGGAGGAAAATGGCCTTGAAGACTCCGAGCAATATTTGCTGACACAGGAAGCAATTGAACAGGGTATATTGTATTATAGGCATTCAGACCATGCATATCGTGAGAATAAGATGGCAGAGAATTTTATCCGGGAATTTGATAAATTAAATGGCGAAAGCGTGATGGGCATATATGGGAGTGCTCATACTTATTTTAATTCGATGGACCCTTATACACAATCCGTTCCCTGTATGGCAAATCAGCTAAAGAAAATATATAACGATAATATCGATTCGGAAGATTTATCATTTCTTGCGAAAGATATTGAACCTATCAGAGTGGATGAGATGATTATTAATGATAAAAAATATGAGGCATCATATTTTGGAAAACAGGATTTAAACGGATTTAAAGATTATTCATACAGGGAATACTGGAGATTGGAAGATGCCTTTGATGATTTTAAGGATATGTATATAACAGATGAGGTGTTACCTTATACGAATTATCCGATGCTGATAGAATCAGGGCAGATTTTTGTCATAGATTATATGAAAGTTGACGGCTCATCTGAGAGGCGCTATTACCGGTCTGATGGATTTGTTTGGAATTATTTGCCGTCGACGCGGGAGTTCGAATTAGAGTAAAATATTATTGCAGGAATGAACAGCCTGCCGCAAAAGCGGCAGGCTGTTTCTTGAAAATAGAGTTTTAAAACCAGTAGGCATTAGAATTTGCATCTTTGTGGCCGGTATCTCTGCACATGACCCTTATATATTTTTCGTTTCCAATAAGCTTAAACTTGGCTTCATTTAGTGATGCACCCTTTTTTACATAGCAGATTCTTCCGTCTGTATAGACGACGATAAGGCATACGTCGGAAC
>JAEZXP010000244.1 GCA_023419655.1 Bacillota bacterium
TCCGAAGTACTCAACATAAGAGAATTACCGGTGGTAAGCTTGAAGGCTGAGGGAAAGGCCTGGCTTACAGTACAAAAGGGTTCCGTTATTCTTAGAGATAAAACATTGATATCCTCATCACTTAATAGAATGGATACTGCTAATGGAGCAGATACCTGAACAGAGGTAAGGTAAATACTTTTTTGGGGTTCCGGTGTCCAAAGAATTATTTTTGAAGGCTGTATCCCCAAGCTGTAATAATTGATGATATCTGAACTTTCTTTTATAGTTAATAAGACTTGCTGGTTCGCTGCCGGTACGTTATTCTTGACTTGAATATTCTGTTTCATGACATAGAGCTCCTTTAATTGCCCATCAATATGTTATAGTTCATAGCCTAAAAGGGTGATATTGACTGTTCCTGCAATACTGGTTGTAATGGAGATGATTTCATCCGGATTAAATTCAATTGGGGATGGAAAGCTTATACCATAGGTGGCAAGCGTATTGGTAAGAGCGATTGACATAAAGGCAGCATTATTTCCTCTATTTAGTTGGACAACCAGGGGGGCAGGGGCAGAAACCTGCAATGCGGTGAGAAAAATGCTTTTATCCGTACCAGGTGTCCATATCGGTGTATTTGTTTGAAGTGTTGTAAAGGTATGAAACAAGACAATATCCGATGGATATTCTCTTGTGAACAGGGGGTCTTCTAAGTTAAAAACGATACTCATCAGTTTTGTATTGCTGCCCATGGGTAAACTCCTATCAATATATTTTAAGGTTCATATTCTATATATATGAATTTTTTAAAAAAGTGTAACCGGTTATGCATTTGGCGAAATGCGATTATAAATATAAAGAAATAAACTTTACCAATATAGGGGCGCCTTCCATAGGAGCATATGCGACTGTCAATGTAAGGATTCCCGGCTGGATGGTATAATTGATACTTGGCTGAAGGACGCCATTAACAAAAAGATGGTTATAAGAAGTTTGATTCGGGTCCAGAATCCCCCGATCTCCATAAACAGTCAATTCGTCGGCATCGGTATAAGTTCTTTCTCCGTTTGACAAAGTATTATACTGATAGGTTTCTGCCTTAACCAGTTGATTGTCTCTGTCTTTGATTACTAAATATTCAAGAATGATGGGTGCATTTTCTTTCGGCGGTTCTGCGATAGTCAGGGTCAGAAGACCGGGTTCAACCGAATAATTTGTTTCCGGCTGTAATACGCCATTAATGAAGAGATTAAAGAAGGATACATTATTTGGGTCAGGTATACCATCATTTCCGTATAGTAATAATTCATCGGTATTTGTAAACTCTTTTTTAATGCCATTTGAGATGGTATTATATTGATAAGTGGAAACATCCAGAATTTTATTATGTTTCTGGCGAAAAGAGCCGGTGATTTCTGCCAGCAATACAACGGTATTCTTGGAATGTAAGGTTCCGATATCCCAGGTTATTATATTATTTTGTTGGGATACAGTACCTTTGGTAAAGCTTATGGGATTAAAAGAAACCAAATCATCCAATAGTAAGGTATCGGTCATGACAACATGATTAACCGGACCATACCCATCATTGGATATTCTAATTTCAACCCGCCACGTATGAATTGCATCTGCATGAATTTCTAAGGGGCCTGATACAATATACTTCTCAATCGTTAAATTACCGGGTGCACCGGGACAATCATTCCTATGAAGACAGGACCTGCTGCAAACAGATGCTTTACTTACGGCTCGGATAATCATAAATACATGGATTGAAAAATCAAGATTCGTATTTGATATAACAGGTGCATTCGATATGGCTGAATAAGTCTCTGCTTCTATATCAAAATAAAAATCTTCCCCGGATGCTGGTATGGACATTATAACATCGATTGCTGCTGCATCGGTCAGATAGCATCTTTTCATAGCTTCGGTCGTGATTACAATGGGAATGGTCATAAGAAATTGAACTCTTTTCAAGTTCGGACTATTTTCGATATCCGTAATATTTAATGTGTTTTTCATGATTAATCCCGGCTTAAATAAGATATCGCAGAATCTGGGTTTTTCTATGTCTATGCAGATATTTTCAAAAGACACGGTATGTTCACACCGGGAAATAACTTTATATGATGCTGCGGGATTTAATCCCTGGCAAACATGGACGGGGGTTATGCAAATGATATCCGTGCTTACAGAATCGATGCCCGTATTGCCGCAGGCCATACTCCTGCCAATACAACGAACTCCCTGCGCTTGAAAGAACCCCTCTGCTCTAAAATTAGCAGTGGCGGATTCATAGGGGTTCAGCGTATCGATACCCCAGATTATTACCCCATCCTGTATCCATACATTTCCGCAGGAGACAGAGGTATTCTGGGTATGGGTAATTGAATCCAATAGAATGGTACCGGTCATCACAATGTCCGTAACGGGGACGGAGCTTACATTCCTGATTGTTAAGGAGAAGTCCCAAATCCCGCCACAGCCTGAGGAAATACATGCAGGACCACACAAAAGCGTGCTTTCCAAATGAAGGTAATCGCTTATGTTATCCCGTACACGAATAGCGGCATCTGTTACAGGGCCGCTGGAAATTACGCCGGAGGGAAGGAGACCTTCAACCAGAGCAGAATTAAGTTTTGCCGATGTTTCGCTTTTATCTTCAAAAGTAATAAAAGAGAGAATAATGGTAGAATCCTTTATAGGGACATCTTCTGTTTTTAGAACGAGAAGTCCTTTTTGGATTTCATAATTAACTTTCGGCTGCAGCACCCCGTTAATAAACAGTCCGAAATAAGAGACATCATTCGGGTCAAGAATGCCTCTATTGCCATATTGAATTAATTCATCATCATTTGTATAAACTTTTTTGATGCCATCAGACAGCGTATTATATTGATAGACATCTGCATTTATCAGATTCTTTTCCTGATTTAAAGAAACCGTGTTACCTCCAAGCATAGCGACCACCTCAAAATAAATACATATTTTATTAGCTTATTTATTAAAATTAATGTATTTTATTAATTGGGATGTGCAATGACAGCACATCCCAAATCTAATAATTAAGTTGTTACTGTGGTGTCAGAATCAGAAACTGGTGCAAAGTTTGTTACAATTAGAGTAATTGGAGCACCCACTGGTATCGTTGCTGCATCATTAACAGTAACCTGGGAACCATCGCCGCTAACAGTATACAGACTGGATTGCTGCAATACACCATTTATAAATAACAGATAATATCCATTGTCTGGAGCAGCAGTCGTAAGATTAACGGTCATGACATCGCCGTCATCGTCTATAAACTTAGTTGCCGGAATAAGAAGAACATCGTCTGTTCTGTCAACTTCCTCCAGCAGATAGAAATATTTTGCTATTTCCGGGTTAATATCAACATCCGTTGTAGTAGTAGCATCGATAGCAAGTTTAAATAATTGTATAGCCATATTCTGCTCATCCTTCCATTTTATTTGTAAATTGCTTTACACTTTAGTATATTGTGCAAGGCGCCGAATTGTTACATAATTCGACAATACTGGAAAAATTAAAACATATAAAGTACCTTTCCTGATTAAAGTACACAGAAGACTTTATCGTTGACGGCTTTTATCTTTACTAAATTAGGTATATAATGAAGCTATAATAAATGGAATCAAAAAGATTTATGATAATTACATTGTTCAGTTAAGTAGGAGAACGAATCATGAAAATTAAATTAAATATCGTATTAAAAGTGGCAATTATTATTGGAATTTTACTGACACTTATCTCATGTAGTAATCACAATGATAATTCATCAGGATTAATAAGCGAAACCAAGAGTAATAGTATAGATGTGGAAGACGATTGGGGAGAGGAAAATTATCCGGAATTTGATGAATCGACGGACAGCGTTGATGATATAGAAACGAATTATTTGAAAGTTGCTCCGGATTTCTTGGTATCAGAATCACTAATTAATCGAGCACGCGAACAGGCTATTGCACAGGATTATACTCCATTAGCTAATCCAGCGCCATTTAAAATACTTCTTATTGGGTATACAAACGTTTCGTATGGAGACGTAACTTATAGCATGACGGAAGCTCAAAAGAAATATTTAAATAGCATAGCCGGCAATTTTAAAGATTCTGTTGAGAAAGCTGCTGATTACAATGTAACGATAATGATAGATGTGGAACTCTGTGATTCTTTATTAAATATACCTACTATTACATCTCCTGATGAATTGATATACATACATCAAGAATACATTAATGATGATTTGCAGCGATATGGTGCGGATGACCAGTACGACAGTGTATTAACAACCTCAGCAATGCCTGATAGCTTAGCTATATTAGGCATAAAAACAGCAGGAGTTGACAATAACTTTGGGTATAGCTACTTTGTCCTTGGCAATCCAACAGATATTCCAAATACTTCAGAACCGACTGCATTAGCAACCTTAATAGCTATTCACGAATGGCTTCATCAACTTGAAGGTTACCGAGAATTACTTAAAATAGATTTCCCGGATATACATGCCTATTTAGGTGCAAATGCTGACCCTGAATATATCAACTATGAAAAATACTCTCCTGACACAGTCGGAGATTGGTGGTATTTTTATCGAGATGTTCTGGGGGGTAAAATCCTCTATAAAAATCAGAAGTATATTGGCATGTTTCCATTAATGTGGTGTGTGACGCCACGTTCCCTGGACAAACGTCTTACAATTCGAAATGTTGCCAGCGACCAATACCTTGCTGTTACGAATGAAAGTATCTTGCAGGTTAGTTCACCGACAAATAAAGAGGCACAATGGCGTTTAATTAACTATGATGGTTATGTTCGCCTGGTGCCGGTTGGATTATCAGGCTGGTGTCTTGATGTTAACAATGCGCGGGCAAGTGCAGGGAATGAGGTTAAACTTTTTACAAATTGGGATAATACTGTTGAATATATTAACGCACAGTTATGGAGTATAATACCAAATGATGACGGTACATTTTTGATATGCTCAAAATTGGATAAAGCGCTTGCACTGTCCCTAGATATTCACAATGATACTGTTTTAACATTGGAAAGCGCGAATGGAAGTGCACAACAAAGTTGGATTATAGAGCCAGTTGATTAAGAGAGTATAGTAATGTCAAAGCTAAAGTTAAAGGAGGATTATTTATGAACAAGTTTATTTTCAATGATTATTTTCATGAACCTCAGAGAAAAATCGCCAAGCGGATGATTTTTAAGAGCGATAATGTAATTGCCTTTGTTCTAAACATTGCAAAAGGGGAGATACTGCCGGGACACACACATCTGGAATCAACCCTTTTCCTGCAGGTGATGGAGGGAAGTGCCAAGGTTGTCACGGATGGCAAGGAAACCTTGCTGCAGGTGGGCGAGTTAATGCAGGTTGACGGGCAGGAAAGCATGCAGGTTATCAACATCGGAGAAGATGTCTTGCGCCTTTTTGTTACAATTTCACCAATGGGAACAGAAGCCTTTGCAACAGATGCAGATGTATAATGGCTTGCCGGTGTCAATAAATAGAGTGGGATTCTTTGAATCCGTGATTCTGGTTTAGAGACGGATTTGGATATGACCGGAGAATTAGGGGGCGATGCGGCACTCTGATTCTCCGGTGTTTTGTTATGATTACGCTTGAAACCTATCCGGTACCTGTGAACACAGTCAGTGTATGGCTATACCGGACTGAACCTGATTTAAAAATGCCTTTGCCGCCTTTGTAAATGCCTGATACTTCTTCCAGACCAGATAAAGCCCTGTTTCAAATTTCGGCTCCAGCGGACGAAAGCAAAGATTGCAGTCACCAGTGGTATTTACCAGCTTGTCAAAGGTAAATGTATAACCCAGCCCTTCTTCAACCATCATGGCAGGTGTGGTGATTAGGTTGAAGGTTGTGACTACATTCAGATTCTTAAAGTCTTCTCCAAGCCACTTTGAGATTTCATTTGCATCAAGCATTTGCTGAGCACAAAGAAGGGGCTTGTCCTTTATATCCTCCGGACGAATAGATTCCAGCTTGGCAAGAGGGCTGTCTCTCCTCATTAAAACGCCCCATGTATCATTGACAGGCAATCGGATGTGGTCGTATTTTTGTGGGTCAACCTGATCAACAAGAATACCAAAGTCAAGCAATCCTTTGTCAAGCTGTTCTTTTACCTCGACAGTGCTGCCGCTAAAAAAGTGGTACATAATCTGAGGGTAGATTTTCCTGAGAGATTGTATCGCATGAGCAATTAACCGCATGGCGTGAGTTTCAGCCGCACCGATATATACATCCCCACTTGTAATTTCATTAAATAGGCTAAGGTCTGACTCTGTCCGTTCCAGCAGTTCAATAATCTCTTTGGCCCGTTTACATAGAAATAATCCCTCTTCTGTCAGCGTTATTTTTCGACTTCCTCTTTCAAATAGCTTTGTACCAACCTCTTCTTCAAGCTCGGTAAGCTGCCTTGAAAGGTTCGGCTGGGAAGTATGTAAAACCCCAGCTGCCTTTGTTATGCTTTCTTCCTGCGCAACTGCAAGAAAATATTTGAGAATACGAACATCCATATCAATACCTCCGTTGCAGGATAGTATAGCATAAAAAACCATAAATAAAAAGTATGGGAAGGCATAAAGTATAAGTATTTGTAAATTTGTATTTTTTGAATAAAATAAAGCTATAGAAAGCATGGAATGGTAAAGCCTATGGTCAATCAAATTCTTGTTCATGTGAGCAACACGCCATTTGAAGTTATAGCATATTGTAAGCAGAATAATATTCTGGTGGAAGCCTATTCACCAATGGGACATGGCGAGCTATTGAAAAATCGGGAGATTGCCGCCATAGCTGAAAAATACAACGTGTCCATACCACAGCTTGGCATCCGCTATTGCATCCAGCTTGATACACTGCCCCTGCCTAAAACTGCAAATCCAAATCATATGAAAAGCAATGCTGCTGTGGATTTTGAAATCTCAGATACGGATATGGAAACGATGAAAAAAATCAGACGTATTCAAAATTACGGTGACGCCAGCCTTTTTCCGGTATATGGAGGGAAGATGAACGCTGATGGAACGCTTATTCCACGAGATTTTTAGAGAATTGCCATAAACATGTGAAGCGATGTACGAAAGGAGTAAAATAATCATGAAAAAGGAGAGAATGTCAATCGTTTTTATACTTTCCCTTGTATGCTCTTTGCTGTTGGCAGCGTGTCAGTCTGCCACGTCTCCTTCTGGAGATGATGTGCTGCGCCCGATTAATGAACAGCCGTCCTCGCCAGAAAATACGGATTCAGTAATAACATCCCCACAACCAAGCGAGGCTGTGACAGATAATAAGGATAAAGAACCGGAGGCTTTCAGCGAGACTGAGGAGAGAAGTAAGACGGAGGAAGCCAATAAGCCCAAAGAATCCAGTGAGGTGGAAGAACCGGGTAAGCCGGAGGAAACCGGTAAGACCAAAGAAC
>JAEZXP010000078.1 GCA_023419655.1 Bacillota bacterium
TATCATCGGATTTCTTATTTGAACAGGCAGCCAGGGATACTGCCGCCATAAGGGTGAACAGTCCTATTAATATACGTTTCGTCTTTTTCATAAAATCACCTTTCCTTTTTTAATTATTTATTATCCGTAAATTAAATAATTTCAGTAGCTTTTCATACTGTTTTGATATGCTTACTATAATATAACCTATCAAATGTATTTGTCAATGTATAATCCTATTCTAAACTACCTTTTGATATGCTATTCTCTCTGCTCCATTCTCCAGATATATGATACCACACTTTAAAAATCCATTCTTGGAGAGAAGATTCTGCATAATAATATTGTCCTTGTGGGTATCAATCCGGATATTCGGGCATTTGTCAAAGCACCAGTTCAGACAATAGGAGGCAACACCCTTCTTGTGGCTTGCTGAGGCAATCCTGTGAACCACCCCATAAGGGCTGTCATTCATCCATTCTCCTTCATATACCGTAGCATAAGTCGGGTCCGGACCGATATCAAAGTAAAATACACCCACAATCCGATTGTCCTCCACACATACATAGCTTTTTCCATCTATTATATTGCCTTTTACCAGCTCTATGCCCGGATAACCATTTATCCATTGAGCCGGATTACCATTTTCACTCATGTACCTTCTGGCATTATCATATATCGCCATGATTTCATTAAGCTCATCTAAAGCTGCCTTTCTTACTTCCATATCTTCTCTCCTTAGTCTGTATATTAATGGGCAATCGTATTCTACAATAAATCCATGCATTTCGCAAATTCCATACTCGAATCAGCTTGCTTCCATTCGCTTTAATTTCATTATCTCTGCAACAATATATAGAATAGCCACTACACTAGCCACCCCATCGGAGATGGCATTGCTTATATAGATTCCTTTTACACCAAGCATGGGACCGAATAAAAGCATTGCCGGAACAATTATAATCCCGTATCTAAACAATGCCAGAATACTGCTGAGCTTTGGTTTATCCACCACTTGAAAATAATTGGAGCTTACCGACTGCGGTCCGATAAGCGGCAGCATACATAAGTAGTACCGGATGCCTGCTGAGGTTATATCTATCAGCTGCTTATCGTCTGTGAATATGAGTGCCAGGGCTTGCGGAAACAATATAACCACGAAAAACAACAGTACCGATAACAAGAATGAATAAAACAATGCCAGCTCCAGGGATTTTCTAACCCTCTGGTACTGCTTCGCTCCCCAATTATATCCGCATATGGCGTTATTCCCCTGAACAATTCCTATTACGACCATGTGGTAAAAGCTATAGATGCTGGACATGATGGTAACCGCAGCGATATCAAGGTCCGTACCGTATTTAAGCAGGCTTCTGTTTAAGAGCAGATTGACAGCCGAGGCAAGAATCTGTACATAAAACGAAGGTAAGCCAATTTTAATGCTGCTCCATAATAAGCCTATTTCGTCATTTACTCTTCTAAACTTTAGGTTTATTATAAAATCCTTTCTCTTGATAAACGCGTATATCACATATACCGTCAACACCGTCTGGGAGATTACCGTCGCCACAGCCGCCCCTGCGATGCCCATCCTAAAAACAAATATAAAGATTGGGTCCAGTATAATATTCATAATAGAGGTAATGACAATTATCTTCATCGAAACCCCTGCCTTGCCTATGGAACGCAGGGAATTATTCAGGCAGTACCCCGGTATTCCTATAATGGCTCCGACAATAATGATTACGATATATTCTTTCGCATAGGGTAATACATCCTCCGATATAGTAAATATACTTAAAATCGGGTCTAAAAACAACATAAACAATGCGGCAAATACAATCAAAAATAGTACAATGTATTTTAAAGCAAGAAATAGTATATCCTGCGCTTCATCCTTCTTTTCCTCTCCCAGCTTTATAGAAATCAGCGATGAGGTACCGATACCAATCAATAGTATAAATGCCATCTGTATAATCTGAATGGGCATCGTGATTCCTACTGCTGTCAATGCATAAGAGCTGATTTTTGCAACATAGATTCTATCTGCGATATTAAATATTGCACTGCTAAGCATTCCCAAGATTGCCGGAATACTTAACTGCCACAACAGCCGTGATACCTTCTGCGTCCCCAGGTTCAATCCTCTTCCCTCACTTTTATTATTCAAAATATGTTCCTACCATTCTACTATGAAATGATAATAAACTCAACTTCATTTAGGAAATTAACGCTGTCTATGTGCTTGCGGACATGGTATACTTATAATCATTAATTAAAATGGAGGATTATCATAAGATATGAAAAGGTCATATAAAAAATATAGAAATAAATTGATTATGATAGGTATTTTGGTATTTGCAGTAATATTTATGATTGCTCTTCCGAAGCTTGAAAAACACGGAGATGGATTATCGGAACAACCAATCCTTACCCCAGAGGATAACCCTGCGAAAGATGGCGAGGTATATGAGGAGATGGAATCAGAGACCGGAGAAGAAGAAACTGCGGCCAACGACGAGACCGAAGATAATTCTGCTTCTGATGACTTACCGCAAGAAGTCGAGCCGATAGTCGAGATGCAGCCAACTACGGCGCCTGACCCGTCCGAGTCCGCCGAAGAGCTTGTTGTTGAAGAATCCATACCGGCAAGCGAACCAACGAACGAACCAGGCAGCGGAAAGCTTATCGTTATCGACGCCGGACATCAGGCAAAAGGTAATTCCGGACAAGAGCCTATCGGACCCGGTGCAAAAGAAACAAAGCCAAAGGTTTCCTCCGGAA
>JAEZXP010000093.1 GCA_023419655.1 Bacillota bacterium
TTTCCATTGTGGACAGTGTTAATATTCTTTTGATAGGCCTTTTTAGTGCGATGGCAACAGGAGGAGCCGTAGTATCCTCTCAATTTTTAGGTCAGAAGAATGAGAAGAATGCTTCCCGTGCCGGAAAGCAGCTGATTGTGGTAAGTTTGGCGCTTTCTGTTGTGATAATGGTTATTACATTAGCAGGGCGGAATATGATACTAAATATGTTATTTAAGGGAGTAGAACCTGATGTTATGCTGAATGCCAGAACTTATTTTTTCTATTCGGCTTTGTCGTATCCCTTCCTGGCTGTATACAATGCCTGTGCCGCCTTGTTCCGCTCCATGGGCAATTCAAAAATATCCATGAAGATATCCATTGCTGCGAATCTGATGAACATTACCGGTAACGCTATCCTTATCTTTGGATTTAATATGGGCGTTGCAGGTGCCGCCATATCAACCCTGGTATCAAGAATCTTTTCCTCTATAATGCTGTTTATTCTTCTTAGGGATAAAAAGCTGCCGATTTATATTGATAATATTTTACAATACAGACCGGATATGTTTATGATAAAGCGCATACTGAGGATAGGAATCCCAAATGGCTTGGAAAACAGTGTGTTTCAAGTAGGAAAGATATTTGTTCAGGGGATTGTAGCAGGACTGGGTACCGCTGCGATTACCGCCAACTCAATTGCCGGGAATATCGGAGGCCTTGGTGTATTGCCGGGTTCGGCTATCGGATTAGCACTGATTACGGTTGTCGGACAATCTGTCGGAGCTGGTGACTATGACGGTGTAAAAAAATATACGAAGAAGCTTATGCTGATGACACATGTAACGATGGCAGTACTCAATGTGATTATAATAATTCTGATACCTGTAATTATCAAGATATATCGGGTAAGCGACACAACGGCAGAGATAGCATCGGCACTTATGCTCTATCACAGTATTCTGGCCTCATTCTTCTGGCCGCCGTCCTTTGCGCTGCCGAATGCATTGCGGGCCGCGGGAGATGTTAAGTATACCATGTGGGTATCGATGGTATCCATGTGGGTATGGCGTATCGCCCTTAGTTATATTCTGGCGATAATGTTTGATATCGGAGTATTCGGTGTATGGATAGCGATGACGGTTGACTGGGTATTTCGCTCTATTTGCTTCGTATACCGTCTCCATAAAGAAAAGTATCGTACCGTTTCATCCATGTAAGCTTATTTATCTGACACAAAAATGCCAAATTTTACATCTAAAATTTATTAAAAGAATTAATAATATGTTGGATTTAGCCGATATAATTTCTAGAGGTACTGGTAAGAACAGCTTATAGGAGGTTACAGATGAGAAAGACAAAAAAAACGGTCTTATATTTATCAATATGTATATTGTTAACGGCTGCAATGTATTTATTGTCCGATAATACAGCTTTAGCTTCAGAAGTTATAAGGCCCGATGAATATTATTTTGTATTTAATGGACAGCAGAAGAAGGCCGGCACCGAGTATGAGATGAAAACCAGGGAAGTCCTGCTCAATATAACATCAGGGACATGGGAACCGGCAACAGAAGTAAAGTGGGTATCATCCGAACCGGGAGTAGTAACGCTTGAACCCACATCCTATGGTTCTAATTTTGTTAAGATGGTGCGAAAAGGTCCGGGTTATTCTACGATAACGGCAGTGATTAAGCATGGAACCGATTCTTATTCCTTAAGCTGTTTAGTCAAGGTCAATCTGGAATTTGACCATCAAAGGACGGGAACGACCGTGGCAACGACCACGCAGGAGAGAATTCTGGTCTTCAATAAGATAAGTGATTCTCCAAAGCAGATATACTTAAAGTATGTTAATTATGTTCCGGAGGGAGAGACAGAGACGGTTACCGGCGGTGCCATCTCGGCAACGGCAGTTTCCTGGGAAAGTGAAAATGAAAGTGTGGCAACCGTTGACAGCTCAGGCCGGGTGACGGCGGTTGGAAGCGGCAGTACCCGCATTGTTGTTACTACGGATACGATGTCCACCCAGGACAGGGTTCTGACCATATACATGACGGTGGTTGTGGCTCCGGAGTTTAGTTTAACCTTTGACGATGCCAATGGCAATCGTGTTGTTGCGCACTCGGATAAAAGCAATAAGAATTTCACCCCGGTTGACGGCGTACCGACTAACTTTGTGATTGAATCCAATGCTTCTTACGGAATTAACCTGAAGTGGGAGGTATTTGATGCCAGTACGGGAAGAAAGCTTAACCCCAATAGTGACAAGCTTACTTATTCCGTCAGTGAAAACAGCGGAAATGTATCCTTTAGAGGAGTAAAAGCGGGAACCTATGAGATATATGCATATGCCAACAGCGGCTATAACTATAACACCAATGCGCCTTATGCGTATATGAAGATAATCGTTCCCATCTATCTTGGAAATGAAGATATCGTTATGACCGTAGGAGATACATACAGTATTGTGGATAATTCCAATATTCCAAGCTTTAGTATCTTTGAGCTTTATTATGAAGAAGCCGGCGGCTCAAATATTGCTCAGGTGAACCGCACCACCGGTGTAATTACAGCAAGAAAGAATGGAAAGACGAGAATACGGCTTGTATATAAACCCTCATCCAATCTATATGATGATGATACGGTCTATACAGGCGAAAAATATATCAATATAACTGTAATAGACGGGATTTCTTTAAGTGCCACAGAAGCGATGCTTTATACATCCGGCACATTATTGCTGCATGCCATCGTTACGGACCCGACGGAGCCGATTGTCTGGCGGTCGGACGCACCTGGTATTGCCACGGTAGAGAACGGACTGGTTAAGGCACTGCGTCCGGGTGTTGCAATTATTTCAGCAGAGCAGAATATTCGGGGAATAGTAAAGCGGGCTATCTGTGAGATTACGGTGCAGCAATCCGTATCCAGCATAACAATTGACCCGCCGGCATTGAATCTGGGGATAGGCGACTATCAGACTCTCCATGCAAATGTCACCCCTAAGTCATTAAGTGGAATCAGACTGAAATGGGAGACATCCAATGACAAGGTAGTTCGAATTGTTGAGGCACATCCTCTGACTGCAACGGTACAGGGTGTTGCAGGCGGAAATGCGGTCATATCTGCAATTAATGAGGACAATGTTGTGGTCGGATACAGCCATGTTACAATCCGCCAGCCTGTTACCAGAATACAATTATCCGAGACGAAGGTATTCATTAATATCGATGCCAAGAGTATTCAGCTTAGGGCTATCGTATATCCTGAAAATGCATTAAATAAGGAAGTGTCATGGACTTCTTCCAATCCCCAGATTGCCAGAGTGAATGAGAGCGGACTGGTGACCCTGGTAAAACCGGGAGAAGTAACCATCATAGCGAGGTCCGTTGATAATCCGGAAGTAATGGAGATTTGTAATATAACGATTGAAGTACCTGTATCAACGGTAGCGCTGGATGAAAAAGAAGTTACAATGTATGTAGGGCAGACAAAGAGGCTTACCTACTCGGTATTGCCCGTTAATGCCAGTAAGAATGCAGTTACATGGACTTCAACAAAGCCGAATGTTGCCTCGGTTGATGCTTCGGGAAGAGTTACTGCAAGACAAGTCGGTACGACGGTTATTATGCTGAAAACCTTAGACGGAGGTTTTACGGCATACAGTACTGTCAATGTAAGACAGATTGCAGAAGGAGTAAAATTTAGTAGCGAGGAGCTTAAACTGGTAACCGGACAGATACATGAGGTGAAATATACATTAATACCTGCGAATGCTACCGATGTTCTATTGGTGTGGGAATCCAGCGATACGAAGGTGGCAGTCGTTGACGATGCGGGAAAGGTAACGGCAAAAGGACCGGGCTCAGCATTTATCATAGTAAGGACAGAAGCCGGAGGCATGTCCTATATAAGGGTAACCGTCAGCCAGCCGGTAAGCGGACTTTTGCTGAACTTCTCTGAAAAGACGATATATATAAATGAAAAATTCGAATTAAAGGCATCCGTTTCTCCCAGTGGGGCTTCTAATCTGGAAGTTGAATGGAAGAGCTCCGATACCAGTGTTGCCGTTGTTAATGATAAGGGTGAAGTAACCGGTATGAAACCCGGTATGGCAATTATTACAGCGACAACAAAAGACGGTGGCATCACTGCTAATTGTGCGGTAACCGTAAGAGAGCGGATAACCAATATGAGGCTTAACCCTGAAACGTATAAAACAGGTGTCGGAAAGTCGGTGGTTCTCTCCGTCATACTTGAGAATGAAACGGCAACCAATCAGGAATTCAGATGGGTATCAAGTAATCAGTCTGTTGCAACTGTGAATAAGAACGGCAAGGTTACAACACATAAATTGGGCAAGGCCATCATCACCGCATATGCCACGGACGGAAGCGGAGCGGATGCAACCTGTGAAGTTGAAGTAGTACGACCTGTAACAAGAGTTACGCTGGATAAAAGTTATCTTTCTATGAGAATTGGTGAAACCAGGGAGCTGAAAGCGAAGGTAGAGCCAAACAATGCTACCTATAAAAATGCGAGATGGATAGTTGGTGACAGCAGCGTGGTGATGGTGGATGATGACGGCTTCGTAACTGCACTTAAGGAAGGCACAACGACAATAACGGCGATGGCACAGGATGACAGCGGAAAATTTGCGGTCTGTCATATTACAGTATACAAGATGGTTCCGGCGACATCCGTTATTCTGTCAGATAAGAAGATAGTCATGATACAGGGTGAGCAAAGAGAAGTGAAGCCTGTATTAAATCCGGTTAATTCAACGGATAGTCTTACCTGGAGTACGGACAATTCAGCCGTTGCCAGTGTCAATAGCAGTACGGGAAGAATCAGGGCAAATGCTACGGGAACAGCAAATGTTACGGCAATGACGGATTCCGGAAAGACAGCAACGATTGAGGTTACGGTAATCGGTCTCAATGTGACAGAGCTTGTACTGGAACAGTACAGCCGATATACCTTGCAGGTGGAAGGAGCGACGTCAAGAGTAGCATGGGATGTGGCCAATCCATCCATAGCAGAAGTCAAAAATGGTATGGTAGTCACAAAGGCAAAAGGAACGACTACAATTACGGCAACTGTTAACGGCAGAAAGCTGACCTGTAAACTGACGGTTACAAAGATAAATTAGTGATTATATTGGAAATCTAAAATCAAGAGGCAGGACGAATGCGTTGACGAATTGATGCATTTATCCTGCCTTTATTGTTAAAACAAACAAAAATATTCCATAAAGAGAAGAGATAATTGATAAACAAGGTTAGATATGTTAGAATGCATTCAGAACGTATGTTTAACTTATTTGGTGGTATCATACTAAGGAGGCCGTGATTTGCTTATAAGTCTGCATGTTAAGAATTTTGCAATTATTAATGAAGTAGAGGTATACTTTAAAAATCATTTGAACATACTGACCGGAGAAACCGGAGCAGGCAAATCCATCATTATCGATTCGATTAATTGTGCCCTTGGTGCCAAGGTATCGAAGGATATTTTACGCGGCGGAGCAGATTATGCACTTGTTGAACTGGTTTTTGAGACAGAGGATGCGGCGGTTCGCAGGGCCATGGATGATATTGATATTCCCATGGAGGATAATCAGATTATTATATCAAGAAAAATTCTGCCGGGCAGAAGTATCTACAAATTAAACGGGGAGAATGTTACCGGAAGTACAATTGCGTCGATAGCGGAGATGCTGATTGATATACACGGACAGCATGAGCATCAGTCGTTATTGCATAAATCAAAGCATCTGGAGATTGTAGACCGCTTTGCCAGGGATGAGACAGGTGCCATAAAGCAGGAGCTTCATGAATCCTATAAGCTTTATACATCATTAAAGCAGGAATATGACAAAGCGGGAATGGATGAAGATAAGAGGCTCCGTGAAATTACCTTTCTGGAGTATGAGATAAATGAAATAAAAAGTGCCGCTCTAATACCTGGAGAGGATGAAGAACTGGCAGTTTTATATAAGAAATATTCGAATGCCCATACGATATCGGAGGGCTTACAGACAGTGTACAGCCTGACCGGGTATGAGACGAATGGATCCGGTGACAGCATAGGCAGAGCTGTCCGCCAGCTTACAAAGCTGACAGAATATGATGAGAGACTGGGAGAACTTTTAGCACAGGCGATGGATGTGGAGGAGCTGCTTAATGATTTTAACCGTGACTTATCCCAGTATCTGTCAGACATGGATAATTATGAGGAAGAACTGAATGAGGTAATAAAAAGGCTGGATTGGATTAATCATCTAAAGTCAAAATACGGCAGCCGGATTGAACAGATACAGGAGTATTGCAGCGAATCGGAGAAGAAGCTTGAGCGGTACAGAGATTATGATGCTTATATGGAGAAGCTGAATCATTCTCTTAAGGCGGAAGAAAAACGGCTTAACGAGCTTTCAGAAAAATTATCGGATATCAGGAGGCGAAAGGCAAAGGAGCTTACGTCTAAAATCAAAGAAGCCTTGATTGCGTTGAATTTTTTGGATGTGAGATTTGATATGACTTTTAATAGAAGCAACACCTATTCACCCAATGGATATGATGATGCAGAATTTATAATTTCCACGAATCCAGGAGAAGAGCTTAAATCCTTATCAAAAGTTGCCTCAGGCGGTGAGCTTTCAAGAATCATGCTTGGTATAAAATCTGTATTGGCGGAGAAAGATGAAATTGAAACATTAATTTTTGATGAAATTGATGCAGGCATAAGCGGAAGGACGGCTCAGAAAGTTTCCGAGCAGTTGTCCGAAATTGCAAAACATCATCAGATTATATGTATTACGCATCTTGCCCAGATTGCGGCGATGGCGGACGGGCATTTCATCATTGAAAAACAGACGGACGGCAAGACAACCGAGACGATTATCAAGGAGCTGAATGACAGTGAAATGATAGACGAGCTGGCCAGAATCCTTGGAGGAGCGGTTATCACCGACCGGGTTATTGACAATGCAAAGGAAATGAAAGAGTTAGCGGTCTCTTCTAAAAAATACAAGATGTAAAATTTCAAAAAACAGAATATCAAACAGAGGGATATACAATACTATGTATATCCTTTTTGCCCTCTGGCCCTTGAAAATAGGGGATTCCAGAAAAAACGGCAATAAAAACGGCAAAAATAATTATAAAATATTATTTATACGATCCTTAGCACTGTCAAACATATCCTTTGTAAAGTGGGAATATGTTCTTATAATAGTTTGTACATTGTCCCCCATAAGTTCAGCTACGGTCTTGTAATCAAATCCATTAGCTAGTAGGGTGGTTGCATAAGTGTGCCTTAGATCATGGATAGACGCATCAAGTCCTAAGCGCTCCATTTTATTTTTTATCCTGTTTACGGTAGTTCCAGTTGTGGCATCAAGAAAAATCCGCCTATCTGTTCCAATAACACAACTACGAACATATTTTTTTATTGCAGAGATATAAGAGGATGGAATGGGAATATCTCTATAAGAGTTAGGTGACTTAGGTTTGCCAAAACCATGCTTTTTGTTTCCTAGCTTCTTCCATTGTTTATCTATTGTTATTGTTCCCTCTTTAAAGTTAAAAGACAGGTCTGTAAGCCCGATTATTTCCCCGGCACGAAGCCCACATTTCAAAGCTATAAGGCATATAAAGTAATCAATTCCTTTTAGACTATTAAGCAAGTGGTCGGATTGGTTTTTGTTCAGAGCGTTTATTTTCTTCTTTTTTTCTTGCTCAAAACTATAGTCTTTATCCCTGATAGGATTAGATGTTAATATTTCGTATTTATAAATAGCGTGATTTAACACCGCTTTTAGCCTGGACAAGTAATCTTTGATGGTGGATGGTTTAAGTCCTTTATCAATCATTTCGTCCACGCAGGGCTTTATATTTATGTAGGCTAGCTCTATTAGTGGAGTGTGATTCAGCTCCTCAAATTTTTTAAACGCATTTTTATAGACCAGCAGAGCATTGTAACTATAAGACCTTTTTTTATCTTTTAAAAATATTTCCTTAAACTCCCCGAGAGTTATCCCTCTAAACTCCTCGGAAGTTTTTATTGCTTTTTCCAGTTCGTCAACAGTAGCTTTTATCCAAGGCTTGCTATCCTTTTGCGCTTTAAATCCCTGTTTGGTTTTCTGCTTCCATTTGCCATCATTATCTTTATAAGAGATTATGCATTGTATAGATTTATCCTTTTGCCTATACGTTATATTGTACTCCATGGTTACCCCTTTCTTTGATTTTGAGTATAAAAAAATACACCCAACATAATATTGTTGTGAATTTATGTTAAAGGTGTTATAATATGCTTGCCTAGAGCAGTATTATAACATCTGGTTATTTTATTGCAGAGCCGCTCCTGCTTACCGCAGGGGCGGTTTTTTATGCGATTCTTTGCTTTAACTCTTCAACCTCTTTGTCAAGTTTGGCAATCATTTGGAGAAGGAGAGAGGTATTGTCGCTTTCCAGCTTGGTGATGCGGTAATGCTGGGCCAGTTCATCCATATTCTTCTGAACAGCTGCAATCTTATCTTCCATGATACTTCTGGTTCTGTCCAACTCCTCAAGTATCAAATTTTCTGATTGAGTAAAGCGTTTGTCCATTTCACGGGTGAGTGTTGTCCTTGTTTCGTTGGCACTTTCATCTACAATCGCCTTCACCATGACTTGAAATGCCTGTAAATCCTTTTCGTCTAACATTGTACATGCCTCCTTTTCATTTATCGCGGGATGTTTTATTACATTCTTTTCATAACAACAAGATTCGGCTCAAAATAAATTATGTAATTATCTATTTCAGTAAATACCCCATACTTACTCTTATAGCAATTTATAGTTTCAAGAAGAAATTCTTCTGTCACATCTAGGTATTCAGCCATTTCAAAAAGATTATAACATTTTGCTTCGTAGGCTTTAATGATACCCATGAGCCCTATCTGCTCATTGTACGCCCAAAATTTCGCTTTTAATTCTTGCTTTCGATTCTTAACATCCTGCGGGTTAATTATATTGCCGACTGTTGTATAATAATGCCCAAGCTCCTCAGCAAGAATACAGGCTTTTTCTTTTATTGTAATGACACTTTTATTTATTGCTATTTTATTACCTTTACATAGTCCTTTGGCTTTAGATTTTAAATCCTTTTCTACTATAGTAATTCCTTCTTGATAGGCTTTATCTATCAGTATTTCTAATTGATTCAAAAGACCCCTCCTATAGCTCGTCTAAATCTTCTTGCATTAATCTTTGTTGTTCTTCATCGTCAGCGTAGTCATTATGTGCTGCCGCAGGAATAAGATGCGGTTTATTGCAGCGATTGTATTCCATTTCCAAAACTGTATCTACGGTATGCTTGCCCTTACCGTCTAGGGAGCGGTATTTATGTATGTGGTCTTGCTCTTCCTTAGTTATAGATTCCTGTCCACTGTCTTTAGAAGATTCTTCTATTCCCATAATAAACAGAGGAGAAACTTCCAAGGCTTTTGCCAGCAGAGCTATTTTATCACGCTTCATATTCTCAATATATCCAGTTTCCCATTTGCGAACCGTGCTTTTGCTTACGCCGACTATTTTCCCGACCTCTTCCAGTGTAAGGCCTAATTCTTTTCTTCGGTTGTATAGTCTGTTATTGTCCATATTCTTTTCTCCTTTGGTTTATAATACATATTATATACATAATGTTTCCTTTTTGCAACTATTATTTTTATAATTGATAAAAAAGTTTCCTAAAGGGGTTGACAGAAAACAAAAACATGCTATACTAAAAGTATCCTAAAGGAAACAAAGCAAATGAAAGGAGGATATCTTATGAATATTAATGCCTTAAAAGCTCAAATTGCACTAAAAGGAATTAGCGTTGACCAGTTATTAAAAGCATTAAAAAAAACTTCTGCGGTTAGTATGAGCAGAAGTGCTTTCTATAGAAAGCTGAATGGAACAAGTGAATTTGACAGAAAGGAGATACTGGCATTGTGTAAAGTACTTGATATAAAGGAAGAAAAGATAGTGGAAATTTTTTTTAAAGAAAAAGTATCTTAAAGGAAACAAAACAATGAGAATAGGAGGTTAATCCATGGAACAATCCCTGTTTACGATTGAAGAAGTATGCGAGCGCTGGAACATATCTAGAAGTACGTTAGACCGTTGGAGGAAAGAAAAGAAGATTGTTCCAGTAAGCGAAAATCCAATTCGGTTTAACTACGGAGATATCTTGAAAGTTGAAGGAACAGACAAAATGAGTGCTTATGAAAGAAGAAGGTTGGAGAGAGAAATCGAAGAACTAAAAGAAGAAAATTCCGAATTACAAGGTAGGAACGAAAGCATTAAGAGGCAACTAACAAATGTTATGGCGAGCATAATGCCGATACTGCAGGAATAGTAGGAAAACAAAGATTATGAGGTTTTCGTCATTAAAGAAGAAAAGGAGGGACAAGCACGGTGACAAAGATAGAACTTGAGAAACAAATAGCAGAGTTTAAGGTGACAATAGAGAAGATGTCCGAACGAATCAGAGGGCTGGAACAGAGGACGGCGACAGCAGAGACAGTATCGGATATTGTCCGCGACCACTACGCCCAGTACCTAATTCGAAGCGCAGTCGTTCGGGAATGGCAAATGCTTAGCTACATGAGCCATGAGGACATCAAGGCGCAAGAGAGGATTATGAGAGAAGAATATCAGCGATATAGGGGAGCCATGAATACCTACTGTCTACTGTTTGAAAGAGGAAGCGCACACGAATGGCATCATGAACGTAACCAAGGTGACTGGAGATGGGACCCGTGGACAAATTACAAC
>JAEZXP010000087.1 GCA_023419655.1 Bacillota bacterium
AAAGAGTTGAGGATAACGCGGGACTGTCCTTTAAGACCCCCTTTGTAGAGTCTGTTGATAAGCTGCCCAAGGAGATTCAATTCTATGATATGACCCAATCCGATGTTATTACCCTGGATAAAAAGACGATGGTGGCTGACAGCTATGTTCTGTGGAAAATAGAAAATCCGATTTTATTTGCCCAGACCTTAAACTCTTCCCTGACATTGGCCGAGAGCAGGATTAATACCACCGTATACAATGCGATGAAGAATGTAATCAGCAGCAATTCCCAGAATGAGGTTATCAGCGGAAGAAACGGAGAGCTGAATGCGGCATTCATGGAGGATATCGGGGATAACATGAAACAGTACGGCATTGATTTGATTACCGTTGAAAACAAGCATCTGGACTTGCCCAGTGACAATAAGAACGCTGTTTTTGAAAGAATGATTTCCGAACGAGCACAGATGGCCGCTACGTATACGGCAGAAGGTGAATCAGAGGCTCAGATGATACGAAATACCACCGATAAGGAAATCGAAATTAACATATCCAATGCACAGACAGAACCTGCAAAAATCATTGCAGAGGGTGAGGCTGAATACATGAGGATTCTATCCAATGCCTATTCGGATGCTTCCAAAAGTGAGTTCTATACCTTTATCAGAGGATTGGATGCTGCCAGAATCTCAATGAACGGTTCTGACAAAACCCTTATCCTGTCAGAGGACTCACCAATATCACGGATTTTCAACACAATGGACTAATTTAAATATAATTGACAGGACGCCATATTGTAACCGTTACGCATAACTTCAAATGACTTCACATAAGATTTTAATGTGAATGCATATATGTTTTTAATGTGAGTTCACATGGGTTTTTAATGTGAATACACATGGGTTCTTCATGTGAATGCACATAAGTCTTTCATGTGAATGCGTATACGTTGTAATGTAAGTATGGATAGGAGCCTGCATATGATTATAGATTTTAGCCAACCAAAGTATGCCTATGAGGATTTTATCGCAGATATGAAATCCCTGGCCGAACAGTATAACAAAATCATACAATATGTCACGATTGGCAAATCCCATGACAATCGTGACATTGTTATGCTAAGGCTGGGTACCGGGAAAAAACACATCCTGTTTTGCGGCGGTGTACACGGGAGAGAGACGGTTAATCCCATTGTATTGATGAAGCTGGCGGAGTTTTATGCCGGAAAGTATGAAGATTACACAAAAGACAAAGAAGTATTTGAGGAAAAGATAAAAAGACCATCCTGCAACATAGAGAAGGAATATGAGGATGTGATATTTGGAAAGTGTGTGTATGAACTGCTGAAAACCTATACCATCCTGATAATTCCACTTTTAAATCCGGATGGATATATGATATCATTATATGGTTATAAATCCATTCAAAATCCTGATTTAAGATGCAGGATAAAGAAGATGGGATATAATTTTTTGGAATGGAAATTTAACGGCCGCGGCATCGATATTAACCGGAATTTTCCGTGCAGGTCGTGGAAGCCAAAGGGAGATTGTGACTATGCCGCCAGTGAAAATGAGACAAAGGCGCTAATCCAAGTATTCCACCAGTATCGTATCCGGTGCTTTTTGGATTTTCATTCCCGGGGCAAATCCATCTATTATTATCGGAACAGTATGCCCGAGGATTACAATAATAAACAATTGTATATCGCAAAAAGGTTAAAGAACATTACAGGTTATGAGCTGGTTGACCCTGAAAATGAAATTGACTACGGTGATTCAGGAGGAAATACGGTGCATTATTTCTCAGAATATTTTAACAGACCGGCTTTAACCATTGAAACTGTTGACGAAGATGCAGTCTTTCCCTTAGATTGTCGATACCGGGATTTTGCCTATGAGGAGATTAAGCTGGTATTATTTGAACTGGGAGGATTATCATTATAGAGTTGTAATACATAAGAATATATATCGGAGGAATTGTAAACATGCCGGATAACACAAATGAACGTGAAGCGAATAAGCAGCTGGAGATAATCAATGCGCTTAAAGTAAAATATGAGCAGGAATACCAGAAAACAGGAAAGAGAAAAACCTATCATATCGAGACCTTTGGTTGTCAGATGAACAGCAGAGACTCGGAAAAGATATCCGGTATTCTGAAACAGATTGGTTATATGGAGACCGATACGGAGGACGCTGATTTTGTTCTGTATAATACCTGTACCGTCAGGGAAAATGCAAATAACCGTGTCTATGGAAGACTGGGATACGTGGGAAGGTTAAAAAAGAGCCGTCCCGGTATGCTGATTGCTTTATGCGGATGTATGATGCAGGAGACTACAGCAGTAGACAAGATAAAGGAAAGCTATCCCTTTGTGGATATCATCTTTGGTACCCATAATATTTTCAAGCTGGCAGAGCTTATCATGACCCGTCTGGACAATGAAAAGACCGGCGGAAAGCATTCTGACCACATGGTGATTGATTTATGGAAGGACACGGACATGATTGTCGAGGACCTTCCCAATGACAGAAAATATCCTTTCAAGGCAGGTGTCAATATTGTATTTGGCTGCAATAATTTTTGCAGCTATTGTATTGTACCCTATGTCAGGGGAAGGGAAAGAAGCCGCAATCCGAAGGATATTATACAGGAAGTAACAACGCTGGCCTCAGAGGGAGTGAAAGAAATTATGCTGCTGGGACAGAACGTGAATTCCTATGGCAAGAATCTGAATCCCAGGATGAGCTTTGCAGAGCTTTTGCAGGAAATTGAGAAGGTCGACAAAATCGAGCGGATTCGTTTTATGACCTCCCATCCCAAGGATTTATCCCAGGAGCTTATTGATACGATGGGCGCTTCACATAAGATATGCAAGCATCTTCATCTTCCCTTGCAGTCGGGAAGCACCAGGCTGTTAAAAATTATGAACCGTAGTTATTCCAAGGAAGATTATCTGGGTCTGGTAGAAAGAATTAAAAAGGCTGTACCCGATATTTCTCTGACAACGGACATTATCGTAGGCTTTCCCGGTGAGACGGAAGAGGATTTCCTTGAAACAATGGATGTAATCGATAAGGTTGGTTTTGACAGTGCATTTACCTTTTTATACTCTAAGCGGACAGGAACTCCGGCGGCCAATATGGATAATCAGGTTGAGGAGAAGGTGGCTAAGGAGCGTTTTGACAGGCTTCTCGCCAGGATACAAGCCTCTTCATCGAATTCAGCCGGAAAATACGAGCATACGGTGCAGGAGGTTCTGGTAGAAGAGGTGAATTCACAGGACAAATCCTTGCTTACCGGCAGGCTCAGTAATAATATGCTGGTACACTTTAGCGGGGACGAAAGTCTTAT
>JAEZXP010000246.1 GCA_023419655.1 Bacillota bacterium
CAGAAAAGCTCGGAGAAATTACAGAGATAGAATATGCGAATGGTTTAGACGGTGTTATCTATATGTCATACTGGCCGGAAACGCATAGCAATAATATCTCTATCGATAATGAAAATCATATTATTGAGAGCGGGACTATTAATGGGCATGAAGCATACATAGCAAAAGCCACGGATGATGATTTTTATAATGGAATCATCTGGACAATGAAAGGATATCGATTCAGCATATGGAGCAAGCAGCCCATCGATGAGCTGGTAAAGATAATTGAGTCGATTAAAGAGTATTAGTGAGATGGTAAAAACCAACAAGAGGAAATTGCCTATGAAGAGATTCTTAGGGTAGACGATATAATTTTGTAACAGTACATTTATGAATGAATTTAATAAAGGGGTGAGCCATGCTGATACTGGAAATTGAATATTTGTCTTATCTATGTCAAACCAGCCGTACAATAAATAGTCATTTGTTAAATCTCTATACCCGATATTCTGATAATCATCATCATGAGAATGTTAATCGCGTGTACGCTGACAATGAACTTGATAACTTTTTAATTGAATTAATCGAATCGACAGAATACTGGAGCGGCATTGAAAATGCTAAATATTATGATTCTTTCGTTAAAAATTATTACCGCTTAGATGATTTGATTCGATATATGTATGATGTGGATTGCCTGATGAAGAAGCACGGCTTAATGCTTGAGGAAAAGCGTATAAGACCTTCTAAATTCAGTGGCTATCAACTGGAAGATTCCAGATTGCTGTCATTTGAAGTTGATAGTGCAGGACATACATGCAGCATGATTCTAAAAGGCGTTATGGTATATAATGATAAATGTGTACCGGTGGATGCTAGAACAATCCTTATCAAATTTATAGATACCCAAAAAATAGACGTTAAGGGTGAGATAAAAGCCATGGAACCGGATGTACATAATGTATATCGATGGTGTATGATTGAGACGGAGGATAAGTTGCCGGATTTTAACCTGTTGGTATTAGTTGGGCATAGGCAATTCTTGCTTCAAGTCATATCATTGGATATTGAAGTTTCACGGCTTTAAAATTGACTGCTTGAAGTGCGGATTCTTCGCAATAAATTCGTCCTGGCTTCTGAGGAGGATGATTTATCTGAAAGGAGAGGTGTTATCATGGTTAAAAAGCTCTTGGTTTTCCTGCTTTCCGTGTTGCTTTTATGCGCCTGTAGCTTTTCAGGTATAAATAAAAATACAGATAATCCGTTAGAAGATACCCCGGCCCTTACTTTTGACGAATTCGAGGAATACCCTTCAGAGATGTTCGGAGGCGCGGAGCCGATTGTCGATATCTTTCCAAGTCCTCTTATGGTGAAAGCCAGTGGAGTGGGCTATATAACGCCCGAAGAATATCAAGTATACGACGAATTCTATATATTTTACGAAGTAGACGCGGAGAATACTTTATACAAAAAAGAGGATTTTAAATATATCGGAGATGTAGCTGCAACCGTCGGAGAGCTTGATAAGGCTAAGTGGAACAGTTTTGATTCGAACTATTTGCCTGTAGGGACAGAAATATACAGAATCAACGCCATGAGTCTGTATGTAGAATATATTTATGAAGATTCCCTGCACCGGGCTGTGGGCGAAATGGTTGTCAAAGATGACCCGCCTCCTTTGATTTTTGTGGAGGGTGAATTGTACGTCTTTTTTGATTCCGAAAAAGGCAGCAGATACGATACAGATGATTTGGAATACCTGGGAAGTGTTGCAGCTGTTACAAGTAAGGAGATACGGGGCAGCAAGCTTGTACCAAACGATGAATTCGTTTCGAGCAGCTTTCCTATAGGGACTAAACTATACAGGATAGATGAGGATGCTTTATATTTGGAACATGATGTGGCATTGTCAGGCAGCGGTACCGGCTTTGGCAATCTATACTCATTTATCGGAAATAAGTATAAGGACAACAATAAGTAGATAAATCACCGGATATTTGGAATTTAGTTCGCCATTTGCTTTTAATGTCCGCCAATAGGGTGTTTCATCTTTGGAACGCTGATAGCTGGCCCATGCGACAATGGACACAAATACGCCGGCAGTAATCGGCTCGGTGAAATCGGCACCGCTTAATTTGGCAAGGTATTCTCGGATGTTCCCGATAGTAATAATCTTTCCGTACGAAATCAATTTCATGATTTTATCATAGCTGATAGGCGGGGCAAAATACATTTTGTCACCGCCGTATTTTTCGATACTTTCTTTATCCGTGATGGTCTGAAATTTGGGCATGTCTTTACTGTCATGCAACATCGCATTGAAATCTTCTTATCTTCGTTTGCCATTCTATACACCTCCTGACGATAGAATAGTACAAATTTATTGTTCATGCAATGAGACTGTTTTAAAAAATAATTTAAAATATAAAAGAGGACCCTTGCAAAATTCAATAAGATTTTGCAACAGTCCTCAACGGTTGTTCTTAAAATGGTGACTGGTATTTTGCGTGGTTGAGCTTTAGGTTGTTAATTCCCAGGAAGCCCTTGATTGCCACACATGCCCCGCCAAGCAGAATCGAGGTATCCCTAAGCACGGAGGGAACGATTCGGATATAGCTGTTCATCCTGCTTTTTAAGGCTTCCTCAATTTGCTTTAATACATGAGGGAAATGAATTGTAAAGGAGCTGTTAATAATGACTATCTCCGGATTGTAAGCATTTAGGATGTTATTGATTCCTACGGACATGTATTTTATGAATTGCTCCATTATCTGAAGCGCTATCGGGTCTTTGCTCTCAAGCATCCGGCAATAATCTGCAAAATCAACTTCTTCTAAGCCTTTTAATCTTGCAAATTCCTGCAAAAGCACCCGTTCCGATACATATTGTTCCAAGCATCCAAGATTTCCGCAAGGGCAGGGTCTGCCGTCTATCTCAACGATTGTATGGCCGAATTCACCGGCACGTCCATTGTATCCGGTATATAGCTGGTCATTTATAATGATGCCCAGACCTATGCCGGAATGTACGCTGATATTGGCGATATTGGAATAATCATATTGAAAGGTCTTTTCACCGATTACCGATAGATTCGCCTCATTTTCCATGTATACGGGAACTCCAAAATGCCTGCCCAGCCCTTCCGCCAGATTAACGCCGGATAAATTATAATAAGGTGCAAAGGATACTTGATTGTGAATGGTTACACCGTGTATGCCAAGGGTAATTCCGACCAGCCCGTAAGGGGTATCGGCCGGAAGCTTCATAGATTCTATCAGATTTATTATATCATTAACCATGCCGGATGTATTTCGGGGAGTTCGGATTTGCTTCAGGCAGCAGTCTTCGCCTGCCAGGTCGGAAACCAAAGCAGATATGGTGTCAACCCCCAGGTCAATGGATACGGCATAGCCGGCTTTCTTATTCAGACTAAGCAATATTGGCTTTCTGCCAAGGCTCGTATCGTCACTGCCAATCTCAATTATCAGCTTGCGGTTGATTAAATCCTGTACGATTGCAGATACGGTGGCCTTCGTCAAGCCAAGGTGCTTGGCTGTGGAGGCTCTTGAAATGGAGGCTTGATTAATAATCGTCTCTAATACAAGATGCGTATTAATATCCCGTATAAGTTCTTTACTGCCTGTAACCATAATAGTCACCTTTCCATTCGAATTGATTCTATCATGTTATCATATAATATCCAATTTGGGAAGATTATTTTCAGAGGGGAGATTTATGATTCTGTATCTGGGGTTTTTGGCAGGTATACAGACCGGTAATTTTAATATATAATCAAGATGAATGGGGGATGCCCGGTACTTTTTATCGAAAGTTACTCTGCGGCTTCCGGTAAGCGATGTCATCAGAGAAGTGCATGAATTAACGGAGGTATACATAGTGACAAAAGATTATTATAAGCTGCTTCAGGTTCATTATCTGGCGGAGCAGGAGATTGTAGAAAGTGCTTATAAACGACTTGCCCGCAAATACCACCCCGATGCAAATCCGGCTGCCGATTCGATGGAACGGATGCAGGTAATTAATGAGGCGTATTCGGTCTTAAGCGACCCTGTGAAGCGCAAGGATTATACACGGATTTGGGAGAACCTGTATAACAGGCCTGTGCAGCAGAAGAATAATACCGAAAGCAATAATAAGTCCGCATCACAGAGCAGACAGGATATGAGGTTTCTGCTTGCAAAGGCAAGACTGGAGGAATACTTTACATACATAAAGAACAAAGACTATGGCAATAGCTATGAGATGATATCAAGTATTGATAAAAGCCATATATCAAGAAATGATTTTATAAAATGGCAGAAAGCGGTGGCTAAAATATATACCATCCAGGAATTTAAGTGTGATATCAGCGGCGTATATAAGGACAAGCTTATTATGGGAAAAATGTTTTCTGATACATTGGAGTTTAGTGTAAGTATGACAGAGCTGAATCTTGTGATGGACATGATACAAAGAGACAGCTACCCTAAGCTCATGCTTCTTGAGGACGGACAGTGGACCGTATTCCTTGGATATAAAGAATTGGAGCCGTTTATTAATAAGTTTGACAACCTGACGGTTCTGCTTGATTCAAAAGCAATTCTTAATGAATTTGCAGAGAATAAAAGTAAGGTAGATGCGGTTACCGGTCTGATGAACCAGCGGGGATTGATGGAGAGCGTTGAACGGGAGATTGCCCGGCATGACAGATATGGCAATATCTTCTCGGTCATCATGTTCCAATTTGGTGCGGATAAGGTCGTGAATGCCGGAGAAGAGCAAGCGGTGATAGGATATCTGCTCCGGATATTCGGCAATATCATGTCGGAGAATCTTCGTAAGACGGATATAATCGGAAGATGGAATTATAATTCATTGCTGATTCTTCTGCCGGAGACAGGCTTTCTTCCTTCAATAAAGGTAACCCGTAAGCTTCAAAAGCTTATTAAGGAGAGCATACAGCTGCTTAAGGAGCGTTCTTATAAAATATCGGTTAATTACGGGCTGGCAGAATATCATTCGTCTCTGGAGGAGACCTTGGACAGTATCTATAATCAGCTTTGATGAATCCGGATAATAATTGCCGGCGGGAGATTTAATTGGACTTGCTGCTTGACATAAGCATATCCGGTTGTTATAGTTAAATTGATATAGTTTAATCAACGAACAAGTGAAAATAATCTGAGATTACTTATGCGAAATCAGTCAGAAAACCCCAGGAGGCTTACATAGACTGATGGACAAACCAGCATGCCAAAGAGCTGCGTGAGTACCAAAATTTCATAGAATGAAAGGAGCAATACACATATGCTGTATATTGGTGTTGATTTAGGAACATCCTCCGTCAAGATGTTGCTGATGGATGAGGAAGGACAAATTAAGAGTATCGTGACAAGGGAGTATCCTTTATATTTCCCGAAGACCGGCTGGTCTGAGCAGAATCCGGAGGATTGGTACAGTGCTCTGGTAGATGGTATTAAGGAGCTTACCAAGGATTGCAATAAGGATGAAATTGATGGCATAAGCTTTAGCGGACAGATGCACGGAATGGTAATTCTGGATGAGAACGATAAGGTTATTCGTCCGGCAATTTTGTGGAATGACGGACGTACCCAGGAAGAATGTGATTATCTTAATAATGAAATTGGACGAGAGAAGATTTCCTCCTATACAGCCAATATGGCACTTACCGGCTTTACTGCTCCCAAGTTACTGTGGGTAAGAAAGCATGAGCCTGAAAATTTTGCGAGAATCAAAAAGGTTATGCTTCCGAAGGACTATGTAGCCTATATGCTTTCCGGAGTTCATTGCACCGATGTGTCGGACGCTTCCGGTATGCTGTTATTTGATGTTAAGAATAAATGCTGGTCGAAGGAAATGCTTGATATATGCGGATTAAAAGAAGAGCAGATGGCGAAGGTTCACGAATCCTATCAGGTGGTTGGAACCTTAAGTCAGAAAGCGGCTGCAGAGGTAGGGCTTCCCGCAACGGTTAAGGTTATCGCCGGCGGCGGAGACCAGGCTGTGGCATCTGTTGGTACAGGTACAGTAGGTGCAGGAAAATGTAATGTATCTCTGGGAACCTCCGGCGTAGTATTCATCTCCGCACAGGAATTCGCAGTTGATGACAAGAATGCCCTTCATGCCTTCTGCCATGCGGACGGAAAATACCATTTCATGGGCGTTATGCTTTCGGCAGGAGCCTGCAGCAAATGGTGGATGGATGATGTTCTGGGAACAAAGGATTATCCGAAGGAAGAGAAGGCGATTACGAAGCTGGGAGAGAACAATGTATTCTTCCTCCCGTATCTGATGGGTGAAAGAACACCTCATAACAATCCCAATGCAAGAGGTACTTTTATCGGAATGACGATGGATACGAGCCGTGCGGATATGACACAGGCCGTATTGGAGGGAGTAGCATTTGCCCTTCGTGATTCCTTTGAGATTGCCAAATCCTTAGGCGTTAAGATTGAGAGAACCAGAATTAACGGCGGCGGTGCAAAGAGCCCTCTCTGGTGTAAGATTGTAGCGAATATATTGAATGTGAAGGTAGATAAGATTAACTCTTCGGAAGGTCCTGCATTTGGTGCTGCTATTCTGGCCGCTGTGGGCTGCGGTAAATATGCCAGCGTAGAGGAAGCGACGGAGAAGCTGATTAAGGTTATTGATACCACTGAGCAGGACCCTCAGCTGGTAGAGCTTTATAATAAAAAGTATCAGGTATTTAAGGAACTGTATCCGACACTGAAGGATATGTTTGACAAAATGGCCTAGATAATATACTAAAAATATAGGGAAGAGTAACATGTATTTCATGTTGCCCTTCCCTTTTTCGTGCGCCCAGCATGGGCGCAATATTATCTGTTTGTGATGCGGCCTTTTCCATTGCCGTCTATTTCTTGTTTTTGTCGCTCTTAATGATGCTTCTCATGGCTTCTACGGCTGTTTCGATAGCGGGAGCAGTATCGGTAGTTCTTATTAAACCGGTATTCATGGAATCTTCCCGTTCTCTGTTTCCGCATAACAGCAAAATCGTAGCGCATCGGACACGTAGCACGGAGGACACGATGAACAGGGTGGCGGATTCCATCTCGGAACCAATCGCCCCTGCCGCTTTCCATGCACCCCATTTTTGCAATAGTTCATAGCTTACAGGCATACGTTCCGGTGCATGCTGACCATAATAGGAGTCCTTGCATTCTACAACGCCTAATGCGCTGGCATTTCCAAGCTTTTCGGAAGCTGTTTTTAAAGCAGTAACCAGCTCGAAATTAGGAACAGCCGGAAATTCAATTGGAACATATTCTCTGCCTGTGCCGTCTTTGCGGATTGCACCGGTCGGAATAATTAAAGTGCCTGGTTCAAGGGAAGGGTCAATGCCGCCGCAGGTACCAATGCGAATAAAGGTATCGGCACCAATCATTTTTAATTCCTCTAATGCGATAGAAGCGGAGGGTCCCCCTATACCGGTAGACATTACGCTGACTTTCTCTCCGTCCAGATATCCTGTCCAGGTTTCATATTCACGGCATGTCTGAACATGCCTGGCATCGTCCAAATAAGCAGCGATTTTCGATACACGCCCCGGGTCACCGGGTAAAAACACATATCTGCCGACATCGCCGGCTTGGCATTTGATATGATGCATCAGCTCATTTTCTTTAATCATAATAGTTTCTCCTTTTATTTGTAATAATATTTAATAATTATAGCATGATTTCATCGAAACCGCAACAAAGATAATATGATATAAATATAAAAATTACCTGTTGACAATACAGAATATCGCGTTATACTATAGATAGTGCACAAGTTGAGAGGACTAAAATGGTAAATGTAGACAAAAACATCATAAAAAAATTAAAATCCTTCGATTTATACAGCTTTTTTAAAGACGTAATGATAATATGTATAGGACTAATCATATCATCTTTTGGCATATCTTTGTTTTATCAGACAGGAATGGGCTCCGGAGCGATGGCAACATTTTGTGACGGCTTACACCTGCTGCTCAATGTCAGTTATGGAACTACATATATGGTGGCGAATATTGTGTTTTTAATATTATTGCTCATATGTGATAAAAATATGATTAATGTCGGTACAATAATGTGTGTGTTTTTGATTGGAATATTTGTGGATTTGGGAAATTCTTTATTCGGACTATTTCCAATCGCAACATCGAATGTGGTTATCCGATTTATATGTATGCTTGCAGGCTGTATGATGATGGGAATCGGTCTGGCCTTGTATGTGGCCGTAGACAGAGGTTTTGGCGCTTTAGAAGGTATTGTGAAGTATTTATGTGCCAGAACCAAAATTTCTTTCAGTAAGATAAAGATAGGCCAGGATTTGCTCCTGCTATCCGTGGGAATTCTGCTTAACGCCAGCTGGGGAATAGGAACATTAATTTCAGCGGTTACGGTAGGGCCTATTATGAAAGTCTTTATGGTAAAGTTTCAAAAAATGTTAAAGAAACCATCTGTAAATGATATCTAACCCAAAGGGTTGATATATAAAATTATTTAAGAGGAGGAATTAAAATGAGGAAAATGCTTGCTATGGGGCTTGCTCTGCTGATGACAACCGTTCTTTTAATGGGATGTAATAATAGTGATAAAGGCAAAACCCCGAATAATGGAAACAACCAAAATTCAAACGGCAATGAACAAAAAGGAGAAGATAATAAATCTGCTGCAAAAGCCAGTAACATTGCTTTGGATTTATTTGAAGATGATGACATTGGTGTTTGTTTGGTAATCAATACCAATCTTGGTGACAAATCCATATGTGACTTATCTTATGCAGGACTTAAAAAAGTAGAGGCAGACTATGGCGTAAGAGTTAAATGTATTGAGTTGGGCGGAGATGCTACAAAGCAGATACCGACCTTTACAGATTTAGCAGAGGACCCTGAATGGGATATCATCATCGCAGGTACTCCTAATCTGCGTGAAAGCCTCATGGAAGTGGCTTCTAATTATCCTGAGCAGCAATTCATCCTTTATGATGCATCCGTAGCAAATGCCGACGAAGGAATTACTCCGGCAGATTACCCGAATGTATACTCCATGGAGCATGCACAGAACGAAGGTTCCTATGT
>JAEZXP010000271.1 GCA_023419655.1 Bacillota bacterium
GGTCAGGAGTTTCGTCCTGTCCGTTATCATCCTTGACATCCGGTGCGTCAGGAGCCTTGGTAGCTGCCGGTTTATCATCCTTCTTGTCAGCCTCTTCTGCCCCTTTGCCCTTACAGGCAGCCAGAGAAAACATTGTTAATACAGCCAAAATTACAACCAAAATTCTCTTCAACTTCATACTATTTTACCTCCTCCATATAAGGTCACTGTGTTTCTCATGTGCACATTATATAGTATTCATATGGCATAAACAATATAAAGCAAATAAACCAACAACATCGTTTGAAAAGATAGATGATTCAAACAATATTTACTTATATCGGGATATCCCGAAAATCAATCAATTGTCTTTTTAACCGTAAGAACTCTGTCATAAAGCTTTTTTGTATCTTTAAATATGATATGGCTTACATTGATTACCGTCATATCCTCCAGACTTAATATCGTCTTCTCTATCTCTCTTGCCCGCTCCATATCAAGGGAGGCAAAGGCCTCATCCATCAGCAGGATGCTGGCCTTACCAAGAAGCGCCCTGGCAATAACAAGCCTGCTTCTTTCCCCGCCGGAGATATTCCTGCCGTTATCATAGATAATCGTATCCAGACCGTCAGGAAGCTGCTTAACGAATTCATCCAGACCCGAAGCATGGACTGCGTTCATAATCTCTTCTTCTGAATAATCCTTATAAAGGGTTAGATTATTCCTTACCGTATCCTCAAATATAAACACCTGCTGCTCGATATTTCCCAGCAGCTTATAATACTGTTCCCTTTTTACGTCCTTTAAATCATGTCCGTCAATTGAAACCGTACCCGCTGTAGGATTAAAATACTTTCTAAAAAGCTTGAGCAGTGTGGATTTTCCTCCGCCGGAAGGTCCCACCACCAGATATTTACCGTTCTTTCGAATCTTAAAATTAATATCGGAAAGAATGGTCTGCTCGGAATCCTCATAACAAAATTCCACATTGCTAAACTCGATTTCTTCTTTAAACTCCGGTAAATCCACCTTCTCCGCATAGGTATCGGAGTTTTCCAACGTCTTTTCCATCTTGCGGATTAAATCTCCCGAGGAGAATATCTTCGGCAGGCTCTCACTAACATTAAATAACGGCCATGTCATCTTCTGAATTCCGTTCATCACCAGCAGGAATCCACCGATGGATACCTTGCCGGATACTGCAAGATATCCGACAACAAGAATCAATCCGAACATCGAGCCGCCCAAAAACAGATGCTGAAGACTCATAATAAAGGACATCATTCTCTCGATGACAAAGCCCTTTTGCTGGATTTCCTCACTTTTATTATTATAATCCGCATTCACTCTTTGCTGGAGATTATAATTCTTGACGATATGGAAGGCTGAAAGTATCTCCTTGATATACGAGGTATAGCCGTCAAACATATCGCTTCGTTCCTTATTCGCCTTCTTCGTCGGCTTGGAGGTCAACACCGATATAATAAGGTTAATGATAACAAGTACAAAGGACAACAGAATCATCCGGGCATCCACCGTAGACAAAAGCCAGATACCTACAATAAAGGTCATAATCCCCTCAAACACCGTATAGATTCCGGTAATCAGGTTCATCTCAAGATTATTAAAATCATTTGTCATCGAGGACAGGTACTTTGCATTGTTTTCCTTTTGAAATTCCGCGATATTCTTTGCAAACACCTTATCCATATAATATTTCTTTAAGGCTGTATTGGCCTTTCTTTTATAAAGATTACTTACCATTCCGACCAATATTCCCAGCGGAACTAAGAGTACGGCCAGTACCAGCATTGACGGTACCTTTTGCCCAATCACATCCATCTGCCCGCCGATTGCCAGGTCTAATAAGTCCATAATACGGATATTCACAACACCATCCAGGAATGCATTGATTCCGGTAACAATTAAAGCCAGAATAAAATAAGGAAGTATTCGGATATATTTTTTTACCATGTTATCACCTCTTCAAAATAATCTCTGGCCGGGAAGCTGTGAACCGAACCGTTTTTCAGCTCAATTACATAGTCATAGTTCTCCGTAACCCCCTCATAATACCGGTGGCTTATGGCAATAACCGTACTGTCCAGCTCCAAAAATGTCTTTTCGATTTCTCTGCCCAGCTCTTCATTCAGGCTGGAAGTACCCTCGTCTACAAATAAAATCTCAGCATTCTTGGCAATTGCTCTTGCGATGGAGATTCTCTGCCGCTGGCCTCCCGAAAGATTCTTACCATTCTCGGTCAGCCTTTCATGGATGCCGTCCTGCTTCTCTTCCAGAAACGGCTCCAATCCGCTTACCCTTACGGCATAGTCTATCTGTTCATCGGATATGTCCTTATACAGGGTAATATTGTTCTTAATCGTATCCTCAAAAAGAAATACATCCTGATAGATAAAGGCAACCTTTTCATGGAAGGATTTTTCTGATATATCCCTGTAATTAACCGTATCTACCGTGATACTTCCTTCAAAATTATCATAGACCATTGCCAGCAGATTCATCAGGGTTGTCTTTCCTGCTCCGCTGACGCCCTTTATCAGATACTTTTTGCCCTTTTCAATCGTAAAGGAAGCATTCTTCAATATCTGCTTGTTATCAAAGCTAAAATGAACACCGGATACCTCTATCCTGTCCTCAAATTTAAAATCCCGGGTTCCGGCTCCTATGCTGATGGTATTCTCCTGCGGCCTTGCGATTTTTTCATAGATTGTAACCGAGGCCTTCACCTGATTCCACATGGGAAAGGCATTAATCAAATAATTGCTGATGGAGCTGCTGAGCATGAAGATAAGACTGGCTTTTGTAAAGTCCATATCTCCCTGTATTGCATATCCCAGGTAAATCATAACCACCACCGAGACGACGAATGCCAGAACATAGATAACATCCCTTTGAACATGATTAAAGACATTCGCCAGGTATTTTCGTTTCTCCAGCCGGCTTATGGTAACCTCGCTTTTCTTTAGAAACTTATCCTCAATATTATTCAGCTTCAAGATTTCAAGTCCGTTAAAGGTATTGGATAAATCGGTCGTAAAGGCCTCATTGGTGTCCGATATTTCCTGCTCAAGGGATGTGGTCTTTTTGGTAAAAAGACCGGCAAGCAGATAGAGCAGGATGGAGAACAGGAGCATTCCTGCTGCCACCTTTATATCCAATGCAACAAGCAGCAAAAGTGAAATCACAAACATTCCTATATTAATCAGATAATTCAGCAGACTTATAAAAAATTTATTCTCAAAGGTGTTCACATCATTAATCAGGTTTGATATATAGACCTCCTTGGATTTTTGAGAATATTGCTTAAAGGGCATATTAATAATCTTTTCAAATGCCTGCAGCCGAACATCCAGTATTGTATCTCTCATATACCGGATTCTAAGAAGTCTTGAAATTAAAAAATTAAGCGGTGAATACAAAATAAATCCGATTGTTATGATAGCAATTATCTTATAGCGGCGCATATCCCCTTTTTCTACCGCTCCCAGAATCAAGGCTATAACACCCATTTGTGCAAAATGGTCCACAATAAACATGAATGTTGCAATCATGTACTGTATGAACTTTGCTTTTCGTTTAAGTAGTAATTCCTTCATAAGTTCTCCCCATCCCTGTTCGAATGTATCAATTCGTTCACATATTGTTAAATCTATCACACATACGCATATTCTATAGCACATTACTGATTATGACAATCTCTTTTTAAACCAAGTTAAAATAATGGACAGAAAAAGAGCTTGTAACATAAAATCACAAGCTCTCATTTAATCTTATTTAAATGTAATTGCAGTATTATGCCTGTGTTATTCTGTAGCAAGAATCTCTTTTTTGTTATACGAACCACAAGCCTTACATACTCTATGAGGAACCATAAGCTCTCCGCATTTGCTGCACTTTACCAGATTGGGAGCACTCATTTTCCAATTCGCCCTACGGCTGTCTCTTCTAGCTTTTGATGACTTGTTCTTTGGACAGATAGACATCGTCACACCTCCTTAAAATTGTTGAAGATATCTCGGATTGCTGACATTCGGGGATCAAGTACCGTGTTATCACAGTCACAGGAGCTCTCATTCAGATTGGTCCCGCAATGCATGCATATTCCTTTGCATTCATCACTGCATAACAGCCTCATCGGAAAACCGATGATAATTTCATCCCTTATCAATATGTCTACATCCAGATTGAATCCAATAATATAGTTTGCTTCGTCCAGTTCTTCTACACGCTCTTCCTGCGTAAGCTTAAAATCCATCTCTTTGGAGATTGATATCTCCATCGGATAATGAAGCTCCTTTAAGCATCTGGCGCAGAAGATAATTATGGAGAGCCTTGCAGTTCCTTCAATTAAGACCTTCCTGTCACCAAGATTACAAATCGTAAGCTTTACCGGCTCTTTCCTTGCAATCTTACAGGAAGTACCCTCATAGATGAATTCCTCCATCTCTATCGGAGCAATGATGTGCTCCACTTTATCCTTTGTACTCATTATTTCTGATAAAGATATAAGCATTTACTCTCTCCAAATTTTCAATGTGTTATTTCTTAGGATTACGCACTATATTGTATTATACCTATTGTGTTTTTATTTGTCAACGAAAATTCTTACAAAAGTGCGACGGTCTCTCTGGCGATGGTCAGTTCCTCGTTCGTAGGAATAACCGCTACCTTAACCTTCGAATCCGCTGTGGATATCATGACCTCTTTGCCTCTGCTCTTGTTGGCTTCCTCGTCAATCTCAATACCCAAAAAGCCCAGATACTGGCACACATCATAGCGAACCTTGGGGTCATTCTCACCGACACCTGCTGTAAATGCGATGGCATCCACACCATTCATACTGGCAATAAATCCGCCAATATATTTTACAACCCGATATACGAATACATCAAATGCGATTCTTGCTTTTTCATTTCCTTCATTCATCGCCACATTAATATCTCTAAAGTCACTGGATACCTGGGACATACCCTGAACACCTGATTCCTTATTCAGCAAGTGCATAATCTGGTCCAGATTCTTATTCTCTTTCTTCGCTATGAATTCAATGATAGAAGGGTCGATATCACCGCTTCTGGTACCCATAACAAGGCCGGAAAGGGGGGTAAAACCCATGCTGGTATCAATGGATTTACCATTCTGAACGGCAGAGATGCTGGCGCCGTTACCAAGATGGCATACAATTATTTTAGAATTATTTATATCTAATCCACAGAAATCAGCCATACGTTTTGATACATAGCTGTGGCTTGTCCCATGGAAGCCATATTTTCTAATCTTATACTTATCATAATAATCAAAAGGAAGCGCATACATATAGGCTTTTTCAGGCATCGTCTGATGGAATGCCGTATCAAAGACTGCCACCATCGGAACATCCTTCATCAGACTCTGACATGCCCTGATTCCAATCAGGTTTGCCGGATTATGAAGAGGTGCCAGGTCATTGCATTCTTCAATTGCATCAATTACCTCATCTGTGATGATGGTAGAGGAAGCAAATTTCTCACCACCGTGGACGACCCTGTGTCCTACAGCCTGGATTTCAGACAAATCACTAATCACGCCATGCTCTTTATCTGTCAGCGCGTTCAGCACCATGGATACGGCTACTTCATGATTTTCCATCTTTGTCTTAATCCAGGTCTTCTCACGGTCGGCAGGCGTATGCTTTAAATCTCCAACCTCCAGTCCGATTCTTTCACATATACCAACTGCCAATGCCTGGTTCGTATCCGAATCGATTAACTGATATTTCAAGGATGAACTGCCGCAGTTAATAACTAATACTTTCATTATAATTATCCTCCAATTTTTTTATCTGACTGCCTGTGCCTGTACGGCTGTAATTGCCGCAACACCTACGATATCATCCGCAGAGCAGCCTCTTGACAAATCATTTACAGGCATTGCCAAGCCCTGGGTAATCGGTCCGTACGCTTCTGCTTTTGCCAGTCTTTCTACTATTTTATAGCCGATATTACCTGCATCCAAATCAGGGAATATCAGTACATTCGCCTTTCCTGCAACACTGCTGCCGGGTGCTTTCGATGCTCCGACGGAAGGAACAATCGCAGCATCCAGCTGGAGCTCACCGTCCAGCTTAATTTCAGGATGGGCTTCCTTTGCAATCCGGGCAGCCTCCGCAACCTTATCTACATCCGGATGGGCTGCACTGCCCTTTGTAGAATGGGAAAGCATGGCAACGACCGGCTCGGTTCCTACTAATAACTCAAAGCTCCTGGCACTGCTGGCCGCAATCTCCGCCAGCTCTTCTGAGGAAGGATTTTGAACCAATCCGCTGTCTGAGAATATAAACGTACCATTTGCACCATATTCACAATTGGGTACGACCATTAAGAAGAATGCTGAAACCATCTTTGTGCTGGGAGCTGTCTTTATAACCTGCAATGCCGCACGCAGAACATCCGCCGTAGAATGAACGGCTCCGGCTACCATACCGTCGGCATCCCCCGCCTTTACCATGGTAACACCAAAATAAAGAGGCTGCTTCGTTAATAATTCCTTCGCTTTATCCGGGGTCATGCCCTTGTTCTTTCTAAGCTCAACGAGCAGCTCGACATAGGCCTCCAGCTTCTCTGCCTTTAAGGGATTAACGATGACTGCCTTTGATAAATCAAGTCCCTGGGCACCTTTACGAATCTCATCCTCGTCACCGATTAATATAACATTTGCCAAATCCTCTAAAATAATAGTATTGGCTGCTTCCAGGGTTCTTCTGTCTCCTGTCTCCGGTAATACGATGGTCTTTTTATTCTGCTTTGCCCTTAATTTAATTTCATCAATAAAACCCATGATGTTTCTCCTTCCTTACCATCTATTTTTCTATATTATTATACAAAAATTAAACTCACAAACTTGATTATAGAACAAATACAAAACGGTTACAAGTATTTTTAATATGAAAATACACTATTTGTGTCATTTTACTTGATGTGAAACGGGATATTGTATATATTTTAACAATTATCTACTGTAATAACCATTCTATAGTTTTTGTATAACTTTAAAGCACTATACAGAAATTAACTCTGCGGGTATAATATAATAAAATAATTCTCCGAAAGGTTTTAATAGAATGAAAGTCCTTGGTGTTATCACAGAATACAATCCGTTCCATAACGGACATCAATATCATATCGAAGAGGCCAAAAAAATAACCGGCGCCGATTATGTAATCGCTGTCATGAGCGGTAATTTCGTACAGCGGGGCGGTCCGGCAATTACGGACAAATACGCCCGCAGCAGGATGGCTCTGAACAATGGTGCCGATTTGGTATTCGAGCTTCCCGCATGCTATGCAACCGGCAGTGCCCAGTATTTTGCCCTTGGAGCGGTCGCTCTTCTGGATGGTCTGGGAATTGTGGATTATCTTTGCTTTGGAAGCGAATGCGGAGAAATTACAGTCCTGAAAGCAGCCGCAAATCTCTTTCATAATCCCACCGAAGGCTTTCAGAGCCTACTGTACTCCTATATCCGGGAAGGCTTTTCCTATCCTGCCGCCAGAGCGAAAGCAGCCACGCAAGCCCTTGAAGATTCGAAAGAAAAGCATAACAGTATAATTGACGTTCTATCCGAACCGAACAATATATTAGGCATCGAATATATCCGGGCGTTAACGCAGATAAATTCATCCATAAAGCCGGTAACCATAAAAAGACAGTTGGCCCATTACCATGATGCAAGACTTAACCCTGCGGTGAAAAATGCCGGAATCCGTCCGTCCGCTTCACCTGCCGGTCAAAACGATGAATCTTGTCATGATGGGGATGTATCCATCAGCTCCGCTACGGCTATCCGAAGAGTCCTTGAGAACGCCGAAGGACATTCCGAGCTGTCATCTATAAAGAGCAGCATCCCCCGGCAGGTCTACGATTATTTCATGGATAATTACCATACCACCTATCCGGTTACGATTGAAGATTTTTCGGGTATTATAAAGTATAAGCTTTTGTCTGAAAGCAGCGGTGAGCTGACGGCGTATATGGACCTGTCCCCAGATATGGCAGACCGAATCAAGAAGATGAATCTGTCCGATAAATCCATGGCAGAATTATCTCAGGAGATTAAGACAAAGAACATTACATTGACCAGGGTAAACCGCGCCCTTATCCATCTATTGCTGAACATTAAGAAAAACACGTTTCAGGAATATATGGATGATGGCATCATCTATTATGCCCGGCTCCTGGGAATGAAAAAGGAAGCCTCCCATCTTATCCGTAAGATAAAAAATCACGAAAGGCTTCCTGTAATTACGAAGGTTTCACAGGCTGATAAGCTGCTGGATACGCTGGGAATGCGGATGCTAAACCAGGATGTCTTTGCCGCCCATCTTTATAATCAGAACCTGTATGAACGATATAAAACTACGATACCGAATGAGTACAAGCATGGAATTTGCTTAGTCCAGCATTAATTCCTCCATCTGGTCAAGCAGCTCCTCGAACAATTTAAGCGCCTGGTTTACCGGCTCCTTGGTGCTCATGTCAACACCGGCTCCCTTTAGCAGCTCGATTGGATAGTTCGAGCTTCCTCCGCTTAAGAAGCGGATATAGTCATCAACAGCAGGCTTACCCTCCTGTAATATGCGTCTTGACAATGCAATCGCTGCCGAATAGCCTGTGGCATACTGATATACATAGAACGCATTATAGAAATGAGGTATTCTTGCCCACTCCATGTCAAGCTCAGGGTCAATAACAATATCCTTGCCATAGTAAAAAATGTTCAAATCACGGTATACCTTGCACAGTGTCTCTGCGGTCAGGCTCTGTCCCTCTTCCACCATCTTGTGGGTTATCATCTCAAACTCGGCAAACATTGTCTGCCGGTAGAGCGTTCCTTTAAATTTATCAAGGAAATGATTTATCAGGTATGCTTTTTGCAGCTTGTCATCGGTGTTCTTAAGCATATGGTCAATTAACAGCGATTCATTGCAGGTGGATGCCACTTCTGCAACAAATATTTTATAACCTGCGTATACATAAGGCTGTACCTTATCAGAATGATAGCTGTGGATGGCATGACCCATCTCATGGGCTAAGGTAAATACATTATCAAGGCTGCCGTTATAATTTAAGAGCACATAGGGATGTGTTCCATAAGCTCCCCATGAATAGGCTCCGCTTCTTTTGTTTTCATTTTCATAGATATCAATCCAACGATTGCTAAATCCCTCCTGGAGAATCTTCTGATATTCATCTCCGAGAGGCTTTAGTCCTTCCGCCACCATCTTCTTGGCTTCCTCAAAGGGCACATCCATCTTGATATCCTGTACAAGAGGGGCATAGATGTCATACATATGAAGCTCATCAAGGCCTAAAAGCTTTTTCCGCAGGGATACATAGCGGTGCATAAGCCCGATGTTGTCATGGACGGCATGAATAAGATTGGTATACACACTGACTGGAACATTGCTGTCATCCAATGCCTTCTCCAGATTTGAACCGTACTTTCTTGCCTTGGTATAAAAGTATTCCTGCTTCACATTGGAACTGAAGGTTGCTGCAAGCGTATTCTTAAAGCTTCCGTATGTCTCATACAGCCCCTTAAATGCATCCCGTCGTACCCTGCGGTCATTGCTCTCCATAAACTGTATGAATCTGCCGTGGGTAATCCTTACCTTCTCCCCGTTCTCATCCTCTATTTCAGGGAATTTCAAATCAGCGTTGTTAAATTTGGAGTATATATTATCCGGAGAAGAAGCCATCTCCCCTGTATCTGCCAGAAGCTCCTCCATCTGGGCAGTAAGTATATGCGGTTTGCGGCGAAGTATATTCTGCAGAAGGAAATCATAGATTCTTAATCCTTCCTCTTCTTCCTTAAACTTTTCTAAAGTTTCCTCAGGGATTGCTAAAATCTCCGGTGTTACAAAGGATAATGCAGATTCTACCTGTACAATCAGCACGCCCGCTTTATCGGCCAAATCCTGATATACGGGATTGCCTGTATCCTCATGGTATTTCTGGCTGGCATATACATATACCCGCTCGGTCATGATATTAAGCTCATCTGACAGCTGTAGGAATTCCAGTAAGGTCCTGGCTGATTCAGATAATCTGCCGCGATATTTCGCTGTCTTTTGCGCCCTCTCCTTCAGCGTATTATATTCCTGCTCCCATTGCTCATCTGTCTGATATAAATCCTCGATTGCCCATTTAAACTGCTGTTCAACCTCATTACGTTTTGGTAAATTCTTTCCTTGTGACATATCCTGTCTCCTTTCGAATTATATTATC
>JAEZXP010000006.1 GCA_023419655.1 Bacillota bacterium
CCGTAACATTCCTCTTCCCTTCATGAATAACCTCCAGAATCTGTTTTCCATATATCTGCCCCTGATTATAGCTGTTAACTCCCACAAAGCTCTTTCGCTTGCTGTTAGGTTCGTCATTAAGAACTGTAATCACCGGAATTCCTGCTTCATCTGCCATATTGATGAGCTCCGTTATCTCTTCTTCTCCGTTAGGCTCAATAATGATGCCGTCCACCTTGGAAGAAATGGCTATCTTCATCAAATCCTTAAGAGAATATGCACCGGGCAGACTACAGCCGATTCTCTCCACATAGATAGTAAGCTCCCTGCCCTTGTCCAATGCCCCTTCATAAATCGCTTCCCAAAAAGGGGCATCCGCTTCCTCCGAGATAAGTGCATAATGATATTCATATGTATTGTAATTCAGATTATCTCCGGCCCCCAGATGTGCAAGCTGATTCTTATACAACGTCATCCCAATCATGATAATTAAAAATCCGGCAGAGATACTTATGACGGCTGTCAGCATAATTACTTTATTCTTTATAATTCCTTTAATAAAATACGGCATATTCACCCTCATTTTCTCTTTAATTGTAATCTTATGTATAGTATATCAGGTATCGGTTAAATTTTATAGACTAATCTGCTTATTTACAGAATATACTGCTTATAGAGGTAAATTTAAGAAAGGAAGTACTACATGGCTATAAAAATCTTTATAGACCAGGGTCACAATCCTACCGGTTTTCATAATGCCGGTGCCGTTGGCCATGGTTTATTTGAGCAGGACATTAACTACCAGGTAGGTGTGTATCTTGCAAATCTATTGAATAGCGACCCACGATTTGAAGCACGCTTATCAAGGCCTACTCCTGAAACTGTTTTGGGTACCAACAATGCGACAAGTCTGGCAGAAAGAGTGCGTATGGCGAATGAATGGCCCGCTGATTACTTTATAAGTATACATTGTAATGCCAATCCGAATCCTGCTGTTAACGGAACGGAGGTTTATATCTATCAGTACGGCACACAGGCAAATTGGCTGGCGCAGAATGTTCTGGATGCAATTGTACAGACTGTCGGTACCAGAAATAATGGCATACGGGTTAATCAGGCTCTATACGTTCTTAGACGTACCACAATGCCTTCGATTCTGGTGGAGCTGGGTTATTTGACGAACGCAGGGGATGCCCAGCTGCTTCGCGACAATCAATATGGGTTTGCCTATGGCATGTATCTGGGTATTTTAAGATATTTCGGGTTCTCACCTGCCTAAGCTCTCTACCCGGATTCAGGTATAAAAGTCCGCTTAATTAACCAATATGCAACAAAAAAGGGATAAGGTACCATAGCTCTCTATGATAATCCTTATCCCCTGTATTTATTATATTAATAGTCTTCTCTTAATCCGAATTCCGCTGATTCTACCCATTCCTCAGGGCGGGTGAGCATTTTGACAAGCTCATCAAACAGAATCAGATGCTGATTTTCTTCCTTTAATAAGAATTCAAACAGCTCTTTGTCCTTATCATTGTCTGCCTTTTCAAGCATCCCCTTATAAAGCACGATACTTTTTTCTTCAATATCCGTAGCAAAGCGATACACATCAAGCTGTGTGGTATCTCTTACATCACTGGCTTTATAATCTCCCAATCCATGGAATAGAGTCTTTATCTTTGACGTACTGCTATCCTCATGAAGAGCATATTCTTCTTCATTTAATCTCTTTCGAAGCAGCTCTGCATGCTCCTTTTCAGACTCGGCAAGTAAGTTAAAAACCTTACTAAGTGCATTGTCCTGATTCTTTTGGGCCTGCTCCAAATAATACTTCCTTCCATCCAGCTCCATCTGAATTGCATATTCCAAAGTATTCATATTGCCTCCTTCTGCCGCTTCAGCGGCACATATAAATATTTTGTCTTTATTTATGATACGGTTCATTGTTTATAATTCTAAATGACCGATAAACCTGTTCCATTAAAATAAGTCGCATTAATTGATGGGGAAAGGTCATCTTTGAAAAACTAAGACGATAATCGGCCCGTTTTAGTACTTCATCCGAAAGTCCCAGGGAGCCTCCGATTATAAAGCTAATATGACTTTTACCGGATACAAAAAGCTTCATCAGCTGCTCTGAAAGTTCTACGGAGGACAGCATATTGCCATCAATGGCCAATGCGATACAATAAGAATCCTCCTTTAGTACTTTCAGAATTCTATCGCCCTCTTTATTTTTTATAGACTCTTCCATGGCAGCACCGGCATTGTCAGGTGTTTTTTCATCCGGAAGCTCAATGATATCCAGGTTGCAATATCTTCCAAGCCTCTTATGATATTCCATTATACCCATGGTCAGGTATTTTTCTTTTAATTTACCCACACATATCAGAGAGATTTTCATCCGATAATTCGCCCTTTTCTTCTCTCACATACTCATATAACACACCGTTTTTTACGATTTTTAGCTTGTCACCCTTAAAGCCCCGCTTACGCAGCTCCTTTTGAAAATTATACAACATAAAGCCATGAAAGACAATCAGGATATTCTCCTTAGACCAATCGATTCGATTCAGGAACTTTGCGATTCTTTTCCTTGTACCTACAATGGTCTCCGGCTGGCTTTTTGATTTGAAGAACCATGCCAGCCTGCCGCAGATATGCCATACCGAGAATGGCAGCCTGATTCGTTCTGTATGTATAAAGGGTGCGTTATCCACCTCTCTTAGAAGCTTATCTATCATAAGATTTCCGCTGTATACTTCCTTTGCCGTAGTAATTGCTCTTGGCAAATCACTCACATAGCAGATATCCCATTCGATTCCATACATTTCTACCTTCTTCTTGATTACCTTTGACCGTTCGTACTTCCTTGACCATTCCCTGAATTCTTCCGATGTCATCATCCTCTTATGAG
>JAEZXP010000025.1 GCA_023419655.1 Bacillota bacterium
TGCGGAAGATAAAGAATCGATTGAGCAACCTTTTTATATCTTCTTGACATAATCTCATTAATCATAAGCGAAACTACAATTGTCAGCGGAAAATTCACCAGCAATGTAAGCAGATTCAAATTTAATGTATTTCTTATCGCACTCCAGAAGTTCTTATCTGAAAACACCTTTCTAAATACATCGAGTCCAGCCCACTTACTGTCAAAAACACCTTTAAAAATGTTGTAATCTTTGAATGCAATGACAATACCGTACATGGGAAGATACTTAAAAATTATGTAATACAGAATAACGGGAAGTATCATGACATACAACCACCGTGCATTCCAGATTCTGGCCCATTGCCTGTTTCTTACCCTGGGTACCTGCATTCTTTTATTTTGTAGAATTCGATCCCGTTTTGCCACTTTAATTCCTCCTTAGAGATCTTTTGTTAAGCTTACAAATCAGATTTACAAAGTAGATTTGTACTTATATATTAATATGTTGCGCTTCACAACTCTTTATATTATAATGTTAAATCAAGACTAATAGTATGCATAAAACCACCTTTTTTGTGCGTAATATGACTTATGAAATACGGTTCATTACTTAAAATATAAACACTTAGAAGAAAACAGTAAGAGGAGAAGTTTTATGGAAAGAAAGAAATTTTTTCAGGCACTTCAAAAAGATATCGTATGTTTACATAAAAATGGCGTACATTTTACAACCCAGTATCACCATCATGACGGATATGAGATATATTTATTCTTAAAAGGGGATGCCAACTATTATATTGAGCAGAATTGCTACCATATGAAAAGGGGATGCCTTTTTAACATGCGCTCAAACGAATTACACCGGGTGGAATGTTTTGATTTAAAGGTGTATGAGAGAATTACGATAAGCCTTAGAACATCTGTATTAGCAGAACTATCTTCTGCACAGACCGACCTTACCAGCTGCTTTTTAAACAGACCCTTCGGCAGGGATAATATGATTTATCTGAATGAACATCAGATTAAGGAACTGGTTTTCCTCGCAAACAAGGTGGAGGATTTGTTAGATTCTCCGTCGTATGGGCATGACCTTATGGCAAAATCCTATCTATATCAGATTCTTGTCTTTGTTAATAGCATGTTCCTTAAAAATGTGCAGTCGAATCTTATTAATATCATGCCTCCAATCGTTAACAAGGCGATGCAGTATGTGGATGAGCATCTGGCTGAGCCCATAACGATGGCCGATATTGCTGAACATATCCACCACAACCCCACCTACATCAGCCGGTGTTTTAAGAATGTCACGGGGGTTCCCATACAGCAATACATTATATATAAGCGTATTATTCTTGCAAAAAAATATCTGGTAAATGGCTATACATTAAATGACACCTGCCGGCTGTCGGGCTTTAATGATTATTCCAATTTTGCCAGAACCTTTAAAAAACAAATAGGCTGCTCCCCAAAAAGATATCAGGAACAGCCCTTTTAATAATGTTGTTTATTGTTTAATATTTGAATTTACTAATTTCGATTTGCAGCTCCTCTGCCAGCTTAGCCAGGGACTCGCTCGCATTGGCTATTTCGGACATCGAATTGGTTTGCATCTCTACAGAAGCGGATGCTTCTTCGGTTCCTGCGGCATTTTCTTCCGAAATAGCAGACAGGTTCTCCATGATTTCTATCATCTCTTCCTTCCTGTCATCCATGTCAGAACCGGAAGCGTTGAGGCTTTCAATAATAACTCTGATTTTTTCAATCGCCTCACGAATACCGTTAAACTTATCAATTGTATTCTCCACACTGACCGTCTGGGATTCCATAATTGTATTTACCGTCTCAAACACCCTGACGGAAGTCTCCGTATTATTCGTAAGCTCCACAATTATATCCGATATCTCATTTGTAAAGCGGTTTGACTGTTCCGCAAGCTTCCTTATCTCTTCTGCAACAACCGCAAATCCTCTGCCTGCCTCTCCGGCTCTGGCAGCTTCAATCGATGCATTGAGTGCCAATAAATTGGTCTGGTCGGCAATGTTCTTTATCATCTCGCTTGCAACCTTAATTCTATCCGCACTCTTATCTGTCTCAACAACCATATTGTATATCTTTTTGGACGCATTGTCGGTTTCAGTATTCTTTTCACTTAACTCCCGTACTGCAACCAGTCCGTTATCAGACAAGCCATTCACATGGTTGACAGATGCATTAAGCTCCGTCAGATTCTTTTGATTATCTGCAATCAGTTCACCCAGCGTGGCTGCCGCCATCGCTCCATTCTCAGTCTGCTTTGCCTGGTCTGAAGCACCTTTTGCAATTTCCTCTATGGTTCTGGCCACCTCATTGGCAGAATAGGATGTCTGCTCTGTCGTCGAGGTCAATTCCTCCGATGATGACGCGATATGTTCTGCATTCAGGGCAACAACCTGAATTAATTTCACGATATTATCCTTCATGGAAGAAATCGACTTTGCAATCGTCCCTATTTCATCATTACGCTCTAAAATCTTTGAATGGGTCTCATTCAAGTTCTCCGTTAAATCATAGCGGGATATAGCCTCCAGCGATGATTGAAGTCCACGAATTGGTTTAGCAAGCGTTACTCCGATAAAGCTTCCTGCTATAACACCAAGTACCGTAACGATAAGAGCCACAATTATAAAGAAATTACGAAGACTGCTGACATTCTCCAGTACATCACTTTCATAATTACCGATGCCCAAGGTCCATGTCGTTCCAGGTATCGGAACCATGGCTGTCATACGCTTTTCACCTTCATAATTATATTTTACAAATCCCTGATTACCAACACCTAATTTTTGAAGTTCTATGGCAAATTCCTTTAACGCTCCGTTTGAATCAATCTGTTCAAATGCATTCACCTGTTCTAGTACTAAGTCTCTATTCGGGTGAGCATAGAAAGTAGAATCAGCACCTATGATAAAGGCATAACCTCTTTCGCCCACACCAAGACTGTCTGTGATTTCATTCAATGCTGTTCCGTCTTTACGGCCGACTAAAGCACCCATAATCAGCCCATCCTTATAGATGGGTACGGCATACATCATTACAATCTCATTGGTCACCTTACTAGTAATTACATCGGATACATTCGACTCTCCTGCCAAAGCCTTTTGAACATAGTCCCTGTCACTAAGGTCCGCCGTTTCACCTGTAAGTATATATTGAGCCATACCGTCCCGCGACACTACTGCCATATCCAGGTATCCCAATCGTTCAACGTCATCAAGCAATGTTCTTTGCTGTAACATCCAATTCATTGAACTTACATAATCGCTACTGGCTGTTTCGTATAATACGCCAAGCCTCATCGCCGTCACGGCTTCAACCTGCTTTGCACCACTAACAGCCAAACTCTCAATATTTTCTTCATCCGCTTTAAGCAGCATATTGGAGCTATAGATAATCGCAATTATACTTATTGCAAGTATTACAACAAAAACAATAAGCCCTGTGCTAAAACCAATTCGTCTTGATAAGTTCATCTTCATCTTCTGTAATTTCTGTGCCATAAATTAGTCCTCTCATTCTTCAGCTGTATTCAATAATCTACATGTTGTCATATGTATTTCTATAGATTATTATGGATGGTAAACTGTAGATAAATATATACTTATGTTATAATATCTGACATTTTATCATAATAATGCCATATATTCAATGGATTATTCAGAATAGTGATAGTAAATTAGACAGATAAGAAGGGGCTGTCGCAAAATAGCATCAGGCATACAGGTATACCCAATATCATTTTGCGACAGCCCCTTATAAAATTTCTCTGTCTGTGTTATCCGCTTATCGGTGTTCCGCAATATTCACATTCCGAAACCTTACCTGCCGTAACAACATTATTTGCACCGCAGCCGGGGCAGCGTACTGATTTTGTCTGGGCAGACACCTGATTATACACGGTATTCTGAGGCGGAGCCTGATAGAATACCTGCTGTTTAAGTATGATTTCCCGATTTCCTTTATGAATATATGCATCTTTTAAATATCCGATATCTATCATATCCTGTAAGTCTTTTTCAACAATATCATAGGACTTGGCAACAGCTGCCGCAACATTGTCTATACTTCTCTCAGTCTGATTCACAACAATATCAAGGTACTTTTTATATCTTACCGCCATCTTTTTTGTCTTTGATGCTTTTCTAAGTAATAAAACGCCTCCTGTAATAAGTACCAACGCAATCATTATACTAAGTACACTAGAAGTATCAGAAAAATTTAATAGTAAATTTATAGTGCCAATACCGACTAATATCCAGCCTATTGTAGAAACCGTGCCCACCTTTCCGCTCATTAATGCAGACTTATCTGTCGACAGCTTCTTAATAACCATGAACAGACCTACCGGCCAAAAAATGATAAGCCAAAAAATAATCCAACCCCAGCCAGTTTCTTTTCTGTATTCCATCTCTAAAAACCTCCTCGTTTTGGTTTATTATATTCGCCATTTTGTAACTTTTCAGCCGTAATAACTGTTTTTTGATAGATATGCCTTGCCACAGCGGCAATAATAATTAGCACAATAATGAACAATGCATTGATTGCCAGCTGAAGGAATATAAATCCATTCACGTTATCCTCAAAGCCTTTGCTAAAAAATAAGCTTATGACCACTGCCGCCAAATAGATAAAAGTAGAGGTACTTAACGATGCACCATAAAAAACACCGTCTCTCTTATCCTTCAACTGATTAAACGTGATGAGCAATGCCAAGGAGAGCAGCAAAGAAAACAGCAATGCTGAAAACGCCCAAAAATACAACGCTATCTTAGGAATATCCAAAAGGAAAAATCCTGCGATTATTGCAACGATAGCTATTGCAAAAACACTGATTATATGTTTGTTTTTCACCGTTTAATCCTCCACCTTCTTACCGCATTCAGAGCAGAACTTTAAACCATCCGCCAGCTCATTTCCACATGCGCTGCACCTTTTTATTAAACTGCTGCCGCACTCGGGACAAAACTTCTGCTTATCATCAACAACTCCGCCGCATTTGGGGCATGTTTTAAGCAGGCTGTTTCCACATTGTCCGCAGAACTTCAACCCGGCTTTATTGCTTGCTCCACATTTCCGGCAAACATTTTGATGACCATGAGCAATAGAAGCATCATTCCCGCAAAACGGACAGAATATATATTCCATGCCAATTTGCTTATGGCAGCTCATGCATTCCTTGGTTTGACGCGTATCAATATTCTTTCCGATTTCTCCGAATGAACCGCCGAAATTATTGCCCAGACCAAATCCCATGCCCATACCGATTCCGGCTCCCATCAGCGGTGCGGAACCTGAGCCTTGATTCGTAGCCGCTCCCTCTAATGTATCAAAAGAGCGCTCCTGTGCATAAGAATATCCGATAATGTCCATCTCCGCTTTCTTTGCAAGCGCTTCTTTTAATTTGATTACAGCCGTATCATCTTCCGGAACACTGATATCATTAACATAAAAATTCACCAACTCAATTCCATACTCTGCAAACGTCGGCGAAATCTTCTCCTGCAATGACTCGGATATATCACCAATATAGGCGTTTATCTCCAATATGGATATCTTCTTCTTAATAAGATATTCGGATATATCGTCTTTAATTTTTGTTAAGTACATACCCCTGAAATATTTCGTAATATCATCGGACGAAAATGAAGATAACGTACCCACTAATTTTTGCAAGAATACCTTTGAATCCGATATCTTTATTCCAAACTGTCCGAATGCCCGCAGCGGTATAAATACATTATACTTGGGGTCTTGCAATTGAATAGGCGTCGGAGTCCCCCATTTGATTTTAAGAGAGTAAACCTTATTTATGTACCAAACTTCAGCGGAAAACGGAGAACGTTTTCCAAACGGCAGATTAACAAGCTTACTTAATATAGGAATATTCGCCGTTTCTAATGTGTGCCTGCCGGGTCCAAACCAATCAAGAGCCTGCCCGCCTTTATACAGCACTGCCTCTTGCGATTCATTGACTATCAGCTGCGTCCATGTTCCCAGTTCTGAATTCGGATATTTCCATGCAAATATATCCGGAGACCCATTATACTTCACCACTTCAACAATTGCCATCTAATTACACCACCCTTTATTAAAGCTGCCCTATACGCTTCTGACAGCCTATATCTTAGATAAAATTATAGCAAAATTTCTCTTAATAAGCAAGTTTCATTTCGAAAGTATGGTTGGATGGATATTACAATCTGAATTTTATTTTTATCTAATCGAACATTCCTCCCTTAGCTCATTTCTATTTATTTGCAGCAATACAAATCCACTGGGGCTGCTATATTTCCATTCTTATTAATCAGGGAGGTTACATCCCCATGGACATTATACAGGTAGTAATATCCTTCCCTTCCTGTACCTTCTTCTGCTGCTCTGTATAGCAGGCTGCTTCCATATACGTTATAGGCCTTCTGCTTGTTGCTGCCGTCTGTCTCCAGTATTACTTTATCATATTCATACAGGTATTTTGTGGTCTCTCCGTTTATGGTCTTTTCCACCCTGTAGC
>JAEZXP010000111.1 GCA_023419655.1 Bacillota bacterium
CTTTGATGGATTGGTTAAATGTGAAAGCAACTTTACCGAAGGAGATTCTGAGGCTGATATTGCTGCGGAGTCAATACCTGGTTATTATGACCCTGAAACCAATATCATGTATTACATTTTTGATGATATATTTAAGAATGGAGCCGCCGAGTATTATGAGAATAAAAGAGCGGTATATTTAGATAATGGCATGATTAAGGAAATACCCCTTGCATATAAGTCAATAATTTATACCTCTTCAACTGCAAAAACCACTTATCAGGATGCAGAGCAAAATAAAATCAGCAAAGACGATTACAATATGATTGCTGATAAAGTTTTTGCCGACTTGGAAAAGAAAAACGTATCCTTTGGATGGCAGACATTTCATAAACCGGAAGACCTGAAAAATATGAGCAGCGAACAGCTCATGGATATGCTGATAAAGTCTTATGAAGAATTTATTATTGTCACACCCAGATAGCCTCGCTTAATACGCTCTGGCCTTGCAAATCCTCAACACATACCATCTTAACCAGCAGCCATGCCCGCTCTTCTTCACTCAGTTCATGCAGCTTGGTTACAGGCTCATGAGTAGACATTCGAGAGGTTATGCTGTCAATCGCATTTATCTTATTTTCGGCCGAAGCAATAACATTTTGCCAGGCTGCCTTTTTGTGAACAAGTGCCTCCATAAACTTTTCATCACTCATACCGCCATCCAACAGCTTCTTTATCTCTGACAATGAGAATCCGAGCTGCTTAAGCTCAATAACCGCATCCAATTGCCGCACCTGATTAGCAGTATAATAACGGTATTTCGTTTTAGGGTCAATTTTTACAGGTTTCAGTATTCCCATTTTTTCATAAATGCGTATTGCTTTGGCGGATACGTTAAAAAATCCGGCAATCTCACCTATACGCAACAAATCATCCTTCATCCCTGTTCTCCTTTTTGCTATACATCGTTTCATTTATACGCCGTATTCCCGCCATGCTTGCCTGTATGGAAATTATGCAATTTATCAGCATCATAGACCCCGTCAGTATGCCAAGACGATACTGAAAGGCCGCATTCAAATCTCCAAATGTCAAATAGCCCTTGGAAATCCAACCGCCGCTGACAATCAGTAAAACAAAATATCCACCCAACCCGAAGGATAAAATGGCAATAGCCGTATTCAGAGCATTTTTTCTCAATATTTTCATCTTCGACTTTAATAATTCCAGGCTGCTTTTTTCGAATCTCTGCATCATATAATTCTTCGCATCATACAATACAGCAACGTGGGCAGATGTAATCATTGTAGTTAAATCTCCCGTATTCTTCGCCATGGCTTCGAGATATTTTTCATTCAATTCCGGCATAGCCCTTGCGACCAGAAGCTGGCTGGTTATAATATGCGGCACGACAAATAGCATAACCCATCCGAATACCGCCGGATTTATATTCCATAAAATTAACGATGAAACGCCGATTCTCAGTATAGCATTAACTGCATGCGGCAGATGAATGGGTCTGGAAAAAGGCATCTGCACGTCTGTGTTCAGCCTTGTTATCCATTCACCCTGCTCCGCCGCTTCTATTTGTTCGTATGAAAATCTTGCAATTCTCTCAAAGAGATTAATCCGCAGTTTGCCTTCCATTCGTACTACAAAAGACGAATAAATACTCCATACGATTCCATTGTATAGAAAAATACAAAGACCTGCAATAATAAAAGTAAAACACACAATACTTAACTGCCTGCTATCGTTTTTTCCGATAGCATTAAAGGCATGCTGCAAAAATGTTGCCTGTATAACCGTCATACATATGTCCACAGGTGCACGAAGGATAAGCAGCGCGATAAATCTCAGACGGCCCCCGGTAATCCTTAGCAGCCTTTTTATCTCAAAGAGCATATAATTTCCCCCCTTCAAGCTTCAGGATACGGTCGCAGTCTGCCAGCATTTCGGCCTGATGTGAAATGTGCAGAACCGTCTTTCCCTTTGTCAAGCCTGCCAGTGCTTCCATCATTGCTATGCCGGTACCGCCGTCAAGTGCGGAGGTTGGTTCATCCAGCAAAATTACCGGTGTGTTCTTCGCAATCGCACGGGCAATAGCGATACGCTGTGCTTGTCCGCCGGATACTTGTCCTCCCTGTTCACCAACAAATGTATCCAATCCTTCCGGCAACGCGGCAATCCATTCAGATAGCTGCGCTATATCGCAGACATGGCGTAACCATTCTTCATCCATGTCATGTCCGCATGTGATATTGTCCCGTATGCTGGCCGGAAAAAGCATCGCATTTTGCATTACCATCGCAACACATTTACATCTTTCAGCCATCTCCCAGGCTGTCCCTATCATAATACTTCCCTTTTGCACATCATAAAGCCCGCTTATCAGCTTTAACAGAGTGCTTTTTCCTCCGCCGCTTATACCTGCGATACCAATTGCTTCACCGGATTTTACAGTCAGATTTATATTATCAATCACGAGCTTACCGCCATATGCAAATGATAGATTTTCTATTGTAATCTTCACTCTGATGCTCCCCCTGCTAAAATAATCTTCGTTGAAATCTGCTTCATATTCGCAGAGAATCGCCGGAACGAGGCTATAAAACCTGGCATGTTCATCATTACACCCGATACGTTTCCCGACAGATTTATAAAGATGTACAGCGTACCCATCGTCAATACATTGTTTATTACCATAGAACCCCCCGCAAACAACAACAGCATAAGCGGTATATTGCTCATAAGTCCGGATAAAGACATAAGACGTGCCCTTATTCTTTCAGCCCGGACACCTTGATATTCCCATTCACCGACTTCCTTTTTGTAACCTCTAAGCACCATATCCAATGCATCATAGAGTTTGATTAATGGAAACAATGTCAATAAGGTATCGGCATATCTGTTCATTCTTCCTTTCGCCTGCTGACTGCTCCCGGTTGCGCTGCTGATAGCTTTGCTTGAATAAAAAACATATACCATAATAGCAAGAACAGGCAGGTTTATTGTCAATGTAAGTTTTGTGTTTATTATCAATAGTAATCTAAGTGCAGCTGTAAAACTAACGATGTCATTTATCAGTTGAATAAAATCACTGCTTAGGTATCCCGATATATCAACAATTTCATTTTGTAATTTTGATAGTTGTTCGCCTGTGTTCATGCCTTCTATCTCTGATATGGACAATGACGAAAGATATCCGGCATATCCCATTCTTAAATCATGAGATAGAATTTCACAGGTATATCCAAAAATATATACTTTTAAATAATTGATTCCACAGATAACAAGCATGATGATAAAGGACTGTATCATTATATCCCCAGATAATTCATTTCCTTTACTGATTATATCTATCATGCCGCCTAATTGAACATTCCACCACAATGTAACTACTGCCAGTAAAATGCTTGTACAGACTGATACAAGGGATAAAACAAGCCGTTTTTTTAACATTTGAAGAAGCAAAGTCATCTACTCACCTCCCTTTAAAAACAGTATAAACTATGTCCCGGGGACAGAGTCAATCAGCATTACGATATTTTATTGGTTGACTTTATCTCTGTATTAACGGTATAATTCAGATAATTTACAGGTAGATGGAAGCAGCCTATAAGAGAACATAAAAAACGGTATTCTGCTGGATAAATTTTTATAGGAAGGAAAAAGTTTGAAACTTGGAGCAACATTATACATAAAAAATACAATTGAGGCAGCAGAGTTTTATAAAGAAGCTTTCGGAATGACACTTGGTTATAATGAGAAATTTCCGGATGGAACATTTATACACGTGGCAATGCTCAAAGACGGACATGAAATCTTTGCAATAAGCGACTCAAATTTGTAAATTCTGTTATAGATTATATAGAAAATAATTTATCGTGCGAAATAAATACGGATAATCTTATTAAATTCGGATATGTATCACGTTCACAGTTATATCGTGATTTCTATAATGTG
>JAEZXP010000157.1 GCA_023419655.1 Bacillota bacterium
GGATAAAGGGATTACTGTTGAGGATATGGGCTGTGATACAGCGGAGGATGACACGTATTATCCGCTGATAGCAAAAAAGGTCTGCGATAAAATCATTGAGAGTGATTATACGAAAGAGGGCGTGCTGATTTGCGGTACCGGAATCGGTATGGCAATGACGGCCAACAAGTTTAAGGGTATCCGGGCGGCAGTATGCCATGACATATATTCGGCAGAAAGGGCAAAGCTCAGCAATAACGGCAATGTCATCTGTATGGGAGAAAGGGTCATTGGCTCGGAGCTTGCGAAAAAGATGCTGGATGAGTGGCTGGGGCTTACCTTCAAGGATGGAAGCTCGACACCAAAGGTTCAGGCGATTATCGATATAGAAAATATCAATCTAAAATAAGGGCTCAGGCGTCAGGAAGATTATACCCCTCATCTGTTTTATCCCCTATGCTTCCTGATGCTTGAACCATCTATAATACCGGAGGGTCAGACAATGAAAAGACTGGATAAAATTTATCTTGGCACGAATACAAAGATGTACAAGTCAATCAGTGATACGGTGGAATTTCTTGGGAGGCTTGGTGAATTAACCAGGGATATCGACAGAAAGCTGCTGGAGCTGTTCGTCATTCCGTCTTATACGGCGCTGAATGAAGCCAGAAGGACAGTCTCCAAGGAGTGTATCAAGCTGGGTGCACAAAACATGTGCTGGGAGGATGAAGGCCAATTCACCGGAGAAATATCTCCGTTAATGCTAAAGGAGATAGGAATAAATATTGTTGAGATAGGTCATTCCGAACGGCGGCATGGGATGGGTGAGACCGATGAGATGGAAAAGAAAAAGGTGTCAGCGGCATTAAGACATGGATTCACACCGCTGCTGTGCATAGGTGAGACCTTAGAACAAAAAAATTATGGAATCAGTGATGAAATACTTAAAATACAGTTAAAAATCGGACTAAGTGAAGTGACGAAAGAGCAGGCAAAGAATATTTGGATTGCTTATGAACCGGTATGGGCAATCGGAGTGAACGGGATTCCTGCGGATGAAGGTTATGCCAATGAAAAGCATGGGGTTATTAAGGAGACCTTAGCAGCGATGTTTGGAGAAGAAGGCAGAGACATTCCCGTGCTATATGGCGGAAGTGTTAATCCTTCCAATGCGGAGCCGTTGATTAAGGAAGCCAATATAGATGGACTGTTCATAGGAAGAAGTGCCTGGCAGGCTGATAATTTTTATAAAATCATTCAATCAGTACTGCCTTTATTTATAGAGAAAAGGAAATTAAACGGAGGGAGTTGAAAATCATGGAGGATATGGTAAAATTAATAGCAAATAATCTTGTCATTGCATGTAAAAGAGCTTATAATAGAGGAATTCAGACAGGAAGCGGCGGCAATGTCAGTGCAAGAATTCCCGGCAAGGATTTAATGATTGTGAAGGAAAGCGGCAGTTCTCTCGGAGACAGTACGGCGGAGGGCTTTGTGATTACCGATTTTGACGGAAACATGGTGGAAGGAACGGGAAAGCCGACCAGAGAAGCCTTTTTGCATGGCCTTTTATATAAGTTATGTCCGGAGGTCAATGCGGTTGTCCATTTTCATGCGCCCCATGCCATCGGCTGGGCATCGACAGGAAGATACCTGCCAAGGGTGACTTGGCATTCCAAGCTGAAGATAGCGGCAGACATCCCTGTACTTGATATTCCTTCCGCGATGGTAAGAGAAGAAGATTCGCCGCTGATAGAAAAGATTTTAAGGGAAGACCCTAAGCTGCCCGGCTTTATATTGGTTGACCATGGCATTGTAGCCATGGATAAGGACCCGCTGAATGCTCTCCATAGTGCGGAACTGATTGAAGAGACTGCACAGGTGGCAATATTAAAAGAGCTGGTGGCCAAGCTGGTTTTATAAAATAATCGTAGAATAGGAAGGAAGAAGCAATCATGGATTTGAACATGCGTATTACAATGAATAATATGAACTCGGACGTTATTCAGCATAGTAAGCTTCCTGATTTGGTCCTTGGTAAACTGATGGACTGGATTATGGATGGGAAGCTACATATGGGAGAAAAACTGAACACAGAAGAGCTGGCAAGTCAATTGGGTGTAAGCCGTATGCCTATCCGTGAAGCATTGAGCAATTTAGAGAAAATGGGTTTAGCAGAATCTGTTCCCTATGTGGGAACCAGACTGATTAAGCTGACACAGGATGATGTCAGGCAGATTTATATCGCAAGGCAGGCCCTGGAGCCGGCTGTCGGAAGCCGTGCATGCAAGTATGTCACCAAGGAGCATATCGAGCTTCTTGAAAAAATAAATAGCCAGTATAAGGTGACAGTATGTCAGGATGATGTTCGTGCAAAGGATGTTTATATGCTAAATCGTTATTATCATTTTACGATGTATAGCATAAGCGGTCTTAACAGAATTTGCTCTATGATTGAATCCCTGTGGGACAGTCTGTCATTTTTTAAACTGATTTATGGTCAAAAATTTATCAATAACAAAGTATCCCGTGAAAAGATGATGCAGGAGCATGACAGCTATCTGGAAGCCTTAAGGGAGAAGGATGCTGATAAGCTCTATCAACTGCTATGGAAGAACCTATCCAGCAGGGCGGAGGATATTCCCTATGATGCTACAGCGTATTTTGAGGAATAAATGAGGTCTCCGGATAGGTGAACAGGAGAAGATGAATGGACAAATATTTGTATAGCCTTCCGGAGAATATCAGAGAGAAGGATTATATTGTTGCAACATATTATATCAGCTTAGAGAAGGATGTGGATATTGTAAAAAAAGCATCCTCTTTAGCCATCGGCCAGACGATAGGAACCTGGGTTCCCGTACCCGGTATTACCGATGAACTCAGGGAAAAATACATGGGAAAGGTTATACAGATTTTTGATATACCTTCTCTTGACCTCTCAACCCAGATTAACGGGGAAG
>JAEZXP010000162.1 GCA_023419655.1 Bacillota bacterium
TACATGTTCCTCGGGGTCAAGGGCGATTCCTCCCAGGCGCCAAGCACCGTGGTTCCTGATATAACGATACCGTTTTTATCTGATATTCCTGTGCTGGGATTATTGTTCCGTCAAAATCTCATGGCATATATCGCAATTTTGAGTCTGATGTTTATCAGCTTTCTGTTAACAAAAACAAGGCTTGGATTGCGTATTAGGGTTGCCGGTTATAACCCGGCCGCTGCAAGGGCAGCAGGAATCTCTGTAAATAAATACAGAGTTTATGCTTTACTTTTCTGTGGAGCATTTGCCGGGCTAGGCGGAGCTTTCTTATCTATGGTGTATTTATCCTATTTTTCTGTTGGTATGGTTGCAGGCAAGGGCTTTATTGGACTGGCTGCTGAGGCTATGGGCGACGGTATCCCGATATTTACAGTCTTATTTGCTTTCCTGTTTGGTGCTGTTGATTATTTTTCTATCGGAGCGCAGTCGGTACTTGGTATACCCTATCAGCTTTTAAACACCCTGCCATATCTGATGGCTATGCTGTCCCTGGTAATCTATTCCGTTAAGAACCGTAACAAAAAAACACATAATTAGGTTATTGAAGGCTTAGAGGCTTATAAAAGATATACATAATAACAATAACCTAAAATACATAATTAATTAGGAGACCGTAACATGAAAAAAGCATGGGAATTTGAATATGAGACAATGCAGAATTCACAACCTGTCATCTTAGAAGAAGACGAGCAGGGATGGAATTTCGCTGATAAAGTAGAAGAGGTGGAAGACGAATTAATCAAAATGAAATGGCACAGTAATGTACCTGGCTCAGGGGCAACAGAGCATGTTATTATTGCTGCTATCCAAGATACGGAAAATATGGGATATGATATTTCTGAGGCTGAAAAGCTGATGGAAGAAGGTCTTGCATGCTCAGAAAAAAATGATATTCTTGGAATGGCACGTCTAGGCTGCAGGGTATTTAACCGTTTGTCAAACGCACCCAAGCTTCCTGACCACCCCTATTGGTCATACAAGGTTTATGACAGCTTTGATAAAATTCTGGAAGATGTATCCTTACCCATCTATTCCTATGATACATCCAAACAAGATTATTTAGAAAGCACTTACTATGGATGGATGGCACAGATTTGTGCAGGAGCAGTCGGCACTGCTGTAGAAGGCTATACTACTGAGAATATCAGAAAGGTGTTTGGTGAAATCAATGGATATGTCAGGAAACCGAATACCTATAATGATGATATTACTTATGAATTTGCTTTCCTTAAGGCATTAGAAAGAAGGAGACAAAATCTGACAGCTTCCGATATAGCTGAGGAATGGGTGGCTCTCGTACCTATGGGTTGGTCAGCGGAGGATGTGGCGATAAAAAACATTAAGCTTGGAATTTATCCCCCGGAAAGCGGATATCAGAATAATCCGTACAGGGAATGGATTGGTGCACAGATGAGGGGAGCGGTATGTGGCATGGTGGCTCCCGGCAATCTGCAGAAGGCAGCCAGATATGCTTATATGGATGGAACTGTCTCGCACCATAATAATGGTATTTTGGGTGAAGTCTTTAATGCACTTTTAGTTTCTTTGGCATATGTCAAGTCAGATATAAGAGAAATTATTGAGGAAGTAATAGAGTGTATCCCAAAACATAGTGAATATTATGAGTTCATAAAAACAGCATTAGCGTATTGCAAGAAGTATAATGAATGGGAAGAGGCCTGGAAGGTATGTGAGCCTAAATTCATGAAATACAACTGGATTCATGCATATCCCAATGCCATGGCTGAGGTTATTGCCCTATGGTACGGAGAGGGTGATTTTGATAAGACCATGCATATCTCTTGTATGCAGGGCTATGATGTGGATTGCAATGCGGCTCAGATAGCAACTGTATTGGGAATCATGCACAAGAAGGACACCTTAAAGGAGCATTGGACAGGAGAAATCGGAGATGTACTTCACACTTATATGAGAAATTATAAGACAATCAGCATAAATGAGCTTGCTAAGCTTACCGTATCCTTAGGCTCCAATAATTAGAGCCGGATTGACTTTGATTAACGGAAAGAAGGTAGCCAAATGAAAGCATACATAGTTGGAAGCTTAAATATGGACCTGGTTCTGAATGTGGACAGAATGCCTCAACAAGGTGAAACGATGTTTGCTGAGTCCTTCTTCCAGAATTGTGGAGGGAAGGGAGCAAATCAAGCTATCGCCTGTGCCAGATTAGGGTCTGAAGTTTCAATGATAGGAAAAGTCGGTAATGATGGATATGGACAGAACATGATAGAAAACCTTAGACAAAACAGGGTTGAGGTATCAAGTGTATCCATCAGTGAAAATGCTCAAAGCGGGATTGCATTTATTCTTGTCAATAACGGAGATAATCGTATCATTTTAGAAAAAGGAGCAAATGCTCGGCTGACAAAAGAGGATGTTAATGTAGGGTTAGAAAAGGCCGGGAAGGGAGATATACTGGTTTTGCAATTGGAGGTGCCGCAGGACATAGTATTCCACGCCCTTAAGATAGCAGAACAGAAAAGGATGATTTCCATACTTAATCCTGCTCCGGCAGTTCCTTTATCAAAGGAGCTGCTGAAACTGGTTGATATCTTGATACTGAATGAAACTGAGGCGGAAGCCATTACCGGTATTCAAGATGAGAAGCAATGGATGGAAGCCTTGCGGGAGCTTGGACTGTCAGATATCATTCTGACAATGGGAGGTAAAGGTTCGATTATGAGTAATCACGGCATATGTGAGCATATACCTGCCAGACAGGCTGAGGTTGTTGATACAACGGCGGCGGGGGATACCTTTATCGGAGGTATTGTATATGCCCTGCAACATGGCTTTAATCTTGCGGCAGCCAGCCGGTTAGCTACAGTTGCTGCGAGTATAACGGTAACCAGAAGGGGAGCCAGTCAGTCAATACCTACTTTGGAAGAAGTGTTGGAAGCAGATAGATGTCTTTTTTTGTGAGCAGCACATATCGCCCCAAAAGGTGGATTATGAAAAAGAATTGCAAGAGTTTATACATATAAACGGATATGATAAAGTAAATGGTATTGTAGAGAATGAAAGCCTAATAGAGTTTTTTATGAACAGAGGGATGAAAAGAGCAGATGTAGAGAAGTTTCTCGCGATGCAAGCTAAAATAGCGCATCATTTATCTCAAACAGATACAATAAAGTCTTTCCTGAAAGTTCAGGGACTAATGATTACCTATGGAATTAAATAATAATAAAACCCGAACGTAAAAAACCTTCCGAGACTGAGTCAAAGTACAGGGAAGGTTTTTTACGTTAGTGATAAATCAAATAAATAAATATCAGTAATGCAATAATGAACATGCCAAATTGTATCAAGTCTTTGAAGTTGAATTTGCTGTTCTATGACACATATTGTATAATTTAGAATATAGTGCGCATTGTGGTTAAGACATGCGAACTGCTCTTTGTCTTATATAGATAAAAGTAAATCCAATTTGAGGGGGTATATTATGAAGTTTGGAGGAGTATGTATAACGACCGGTGACGCGCTTCGTCTTGCGGAATTTTATACAATTGTTCTTCAAGAGGAGCCGTTTGTCGAAGGCAGCCATTACGGATTCGGTAATATAAGTGTATGGGACCCGGGCGACGTAAAGGTAGTGAGGGACAAGAATATATGGCTGCAATTTTTTGATGCGGACATTGATGCGTTATATGAGCGGTTATTGCGGGAAATCCCTGATATCGAGATAATCTCACCGCCCGAAAGGAAGCCGTGGGGCGCGTATTCGTTTTGGTTCCTTGACCCTGACGGGAATAAAATCGCTGTTGCTCAAGACGTTAAAAGTTAAAAATGATTCTATCGACTGTAATAATACGGGTGGCGTTATCCATATGGAAATGCACATTCATGGACAGCACGTCACAATGAACTATAATTATGGAATAAGGGAAATAACACCGAAGATTTTTCATTACGTAGTAGGATTGTTCTCTGAATATTAAAGCAGAGCAAGGTCAAGACCGCTTTGATACGATGTTTTAAGGAAACGTTCAAGTTGTTTGATATTCCTGGTTCCTCTATACTCTGTTTCAAGTGATAAACAACCGTCATATGATGATTTATTTATTGCCTGCATCATCGCAGTCCAGTTTATTGCTCCTGTTAGTGGAATAGCATGTTCATCTTCATTACCATTATTATCATGCAAATGGACGGCAGCCAGCCTATCGGCATACAGCGATAGCCAGTCAGTTTCTTTGCACCATAGATTGGCGTGACCTGTATCATAGCAAAAGGCAATATGCTTATCTTTGTAATTATCAAGTATATACCTGACGTGTTTATCGGTTCGGACATTTTCGATTGCCAATACAACATTATATTTTATGGCGTTTTCAATTAGCATTTCTATCCTGTTAAGGCCGATATGGGATATATCCGGCGGGGAATCACCGTTAGTCAGATGGATAACCATACACCTGATATCATGTGTATCGCAGTCCTTTATTGCTTCAATAAGTTCATTAGCTTTCTGTTCGCCATACGGGCCGGGTTTCCACAGAGAATTACTATGTTCCATTTCAGCGTGGACGTTTTCAATATGCAAATTATATTCTTTTGCTAAAGCAATCCGTTCTTTTCTTGTTTCTTTTTCGCCATCACCCCACCAGAGCATGAGTGAATGAAACCCCACCCGTTGATATGTAGCGAAGCGTTCTTTTAAAGATAGAAAAGGCCATCCGTTTGCAGATGTTATACCTATTTTAGTTTTATCCATAAGAGTCCTTTCTGTATGGCGAAGAATATAAATCATAGAGGGTTCTTTAATATATACTACCATTATAATCTTGATAATACTGATAATCAAGCAGGTAAGGGGCTTTTCAAATTGATATGCTCAGTCTTATAAAATCAGCGGTTTATGGCTTGCAATGTTTTCATAATTTGTTAAGTACAGGGAAGGTTTTTTACGTTAGTGACAAATCAAATAAATAAATGTCAGTAATGCAATAATGAACATACCAGAGGAGTATAAATGGA
>JAEZXP010000192.1 GCA_023419655.1 Bacillota bacterium
GCGTTATTTATTGGGAATCGATATAGGCACCAGTGCCTGTAAAGCAGCAGTATTTGATGAAAATGGAAAGGTGATTGCAAAAAGCACGGAAGAATACTCGGTATATTATCCTAAGCCGGGATGGGCAGAGCAAAATCCCGAAGAATGGTGGGAGGCTGTATGCAGTGCAATCGGGAATATCTTAAATCAGGGTACCATAAAATCCGGTGATATTGCCGGAATAGGCATTGACGGTCAGAGCTGGTCGGCGATACCCATTGACAAGAGCGGAAATGTTCTTGCGAATACACCGATTTGGATGGATACCCGGGCGAATAAGATATGTGGCAGGCTGAACAATGAGCTGGGAGCGGATGAAATCTTTAATATTGCAGGTAACTCGCTTCAACCATCCTATACAACAGCAAAAATATTATGGTATAAAGAAAATATCCCGGAAATATATCAAAAAATCTATAAAATATTACAGTCAAATTCATTTATCATCTATCGGTTAACCGGAAGATGTTCTCATGATATGTCACAGGGATATGGCATGCATTGCTTTCATATGCGTTCAGGGGTCTGGGATATCGCAACCTGTAAAAAACTAAACATTCCTGTTTCCTATCTGCCGGATTTGTACCCATGCCATGAGATTGTAGGTGTCGTTACAAAACAGGCGGCACATAAAACAGGTTTATCCGAGGGAACACCTGTGGTGGCAGGCGGACTTGACGCAGCCTGTGCAGCGTTGGGTACGGGTGTAATACATGCAGGGGAGACACAAGAGCAGGGCGGCCAGGCGGGTGGAATGAGCATCTGTATGGAGCAGTATGTTGCGGACCCACGAATGATTCTCGGCTATCATGTGGTTCCGGGCAAATGGCTGCTGCAGGGCGGAACTACCGGCGGCGGAGGAGTTATGCGATGGCTGGAGCAGGAGTTTGGTGAATATGAAAGAAAGATGGCCACAGTCACAGGCAAATCGCCGCTGGAACAATTCGACTGTCTGGCTGAGGCAGTAAGTGCCGGAAGCGATGGGGTTGTGTTTCTTCCGTATATGGCAGGAGAACGGTCACCCCTATGGGACCCGGATGCAAAAGGGGTATACTATGGCCTGGACTTTAGTAAAACCAGGGGTCATATGATTCGTGCATCCATGGAAGGAGTGGCATATTCTCTGAAACATAACCTGGAAATAGCTGAAGAGAAGGGCGTAACCGTCGGTGAATTAAGAGCGACGGGGGGTGCGGCAAATTCGCTGGTATGGACGCAGATTAAGTCTGATATTACCGGGAAATCCATTGCAGTTCCATCTTCAGACACGGCTACAACTCTCGGGGCGGCAATACTGGCAGGCGTGGGCGTTGGATTATACCGTGAGTTTGATGAAGCGGTGCAAAAGACTGTGAAAGTAACAAGATGGCATGAACCGAACCTGAAAAATGAAAAGATTTATAGAAAGAATTATGAAATTTATCTTGATTTATATAAGAATCTAAAAGAATTAATGAAGAAAAACGGAGGTAGTCAGCATGAAAGCCGGAGTGGTGTATGCAAGGAATGATATCCGCTATGATGAGATTGCAAAGCCGGTTCCCATGCCGGGGCAGGTATTAATTAAGGTTAAATATACAGGAATCTGTGGCTCCGATGTTCCGCGGGTGAATGGAACGGCATGTCATTATTATCCCAATGTACTGGGTCATGAGTTTTCCGGAGTCGTTGAAAAAACCGGAGAGGGAGTTACCTCTGTGCAGGAGGGAGACAGGGTTGCAGGGGTGCCGTTGGTACCATGCATGGAATGTGAGGACTGTAAAAAAGGAGATTATTCGCTGTGTAAGCATTACACATTTATTGGCTCCAGAGAGTTTGGAAGCTTTGCCGAATATGTAGTAATACCGGAAAAAAATGCAGTTAAATTCACAGATGAAGTCAGCTTTGAACAGGGGGCATTCTTTGAACCGGCAACCGTTGCTCTTCATGGACTACAGCGGCTGGACTATAAAAGCGGAAAGACAGTTGCTGTGTTGGGGGGCGGAACCATTGGATTATTTGTGATGCAGTGGGCGAATATTTTTGGCGCAGGAAAAGTCATTGTATTTGATATTGAAGATGAAAGATTGGAACTTGCAAAGCGGTTAGGCGCGACAGAAGCAATGAATACTCTGGACAAAGATTTTATGAAGCAGGCGATGGATATTACCGGAGGAAAAGGTTTTGATTATGTATATGAGACGGCCGGCAGTACAGCAACGATGAAACTGGCCTTTGAACTGGCAGGGAACAAATCCGGCGTGTGCTTTATCGGAACGCCTGTCTCGGAATTAACCTTTAGTGTTTCTGAATGGGAAAATCTGAACCGGAAGGAATTTGTACTGACAGGTTCGTGGATGTCGTACAGCACACCGTTTCCAGGGAAGGAATGGGAAGCAACTGCACATTATTTTACTACCGGAGAATTGAAGTTTGACAAGAGCTTGATTTTTAAAATAATCCCTCTGAGTCAGATTGCAAGCGCCTTTGAGATGTATAAATATCCGGGAATGGTGAAAGGAAAAATATTGATTGACAGTGAGGCATAGGAGGCAGCGATGATTTTAACAGTGACGTTGAATGCGGCAATTGATAAGCGCTATGTTATAGAAGATGCTAAAATGGGCAAGGTAAATCGAATATCGGAATGTGTGTGTTCCCCCGGAGGAAAGGGAATTAATGTATCCAGGGCGGCATCTATTGCAGGGGCTGAAGTTGTGGCTACGGGATTTGCAGGGGGGTATGCCGGTCAGTACATTGTCGGGGAGCTGAACAAATTAAATGTTAAACCGAGGTTTTATACGGTGGCTGATGAAAGCCGTACCTGCATTAATATATGGGATGCTGTGAACCATATTCAGACAGAATATCTGGAGCCGGGCTTTTTAGTGAGTGAGAAGGAATTTCAAGAATTTCTTGGGCTTTTTCACGAATTGGTAATGGATTCAGCCGTTGTTGCTATATCGGGAAGCGTTCCGAAAGGACTGGATGGAACCGCGTACCAGAGGATGGTGAAAATTGCAAAAGAGGCGGGAAAGATAACCATCCTGGACACCAGCGGTGAGCTGCTCAAAAAGGGTATGGAAGCAATGCCAACGATGGTAAAGCCCAACCTTGATGAAATCCGGATGCTAACAGGGAAAAAATGTGATACCAAAAAAGAAATTTTGGAAGCAGCTAAAAGCATTCACCAAAAAGGTGTAGAGGTGGTCGTTATATCCCTGGGCAGCAAAGGCGCGTTGGTGGTATGTGACGAAGGAATATTTCAGGCAGTTGTTCCTGAAATTACCTCTGTCAATACAGTCGGATGCGGTGATACGATGGTTGCGGGTTTTGCCTTTGGCTTTGAAAGAGGCCTGGATATGAGAGAGACATTAAGATTAGCCGGTTCAATGGCTACAGCGTCTGCCATATGTAAAGAGACAGGTTGTTTTATCCGGGAGGATATGAAACGGATTGCCGGACAGATTGTAATTACACCGCTTGAATAGTATCACAGGATACTGCTGGTAAAATCAAGCTGAAAAATGATAATAGTGAAGAGGATGAAAGGAAAAGAGATGAGTGAATTAATTAATTCGGCATTCGTGCCAAAAGTAAAGCTTTATACAGGAGAAGAAATACCATGCATTGGAATGGGGACATTTGGTTCCGACCGTTTTTCTGCTGAACAGGTATCTACAGCAGTCGCAGGTGCAATACGCCGCGGATACCGTATGTTTGATTGTGCCGCCTGCTATGGAAATGAAGATGAGATTGGCAAGGTGTTTAAAAAGGCTTTTGACGAGGGTGTAGCTGAGCGTAAGGAACTTTACATTATGACAAAAGTATGGAATGATATGCATGAGAGAGTGGAGGAGTCCTGCAGGAAAAGTATTGCGGATCTTCAATGCGGTTATATTGATTTATTCTTTATTCACTGGCCTTTTCCCAACTATCATGCACCCGGCTGTGATGGGGATACACGCAATCCCGATTCAAAGCCATTTCGTGCCGAGGCTTATATCAATACCTACAGACAATGCGAGACTTTAGTGGAAAAGGGTCTGATAAGGTCAATCGGTATCTCGAACATGACGATAGCAAAATTGGAGGCGGTATTACCTCATTTAAAGATTAAACCCGTAGCATGTGAGCTGGAATTACATCCCTGCTTCCAGCAGCAGGAACTGTTCGATTATCTGGTTTTCCATAATATACAACCGATTGGATTTATGCCAATCGGCTCGCCTACCAGACCGGAGCGGGATATGTCTCCACAGGACATTGCGGATATAGAGCTTCCGGAAATGAAAGCAATCGCACAGGCTCATCAGATACATCCGGCAGTCGTAGCACTTAAGTGGGCGGTGCAGCGCGGCCAGATACCGATTCCCTTCTCCATCCATCAAAGTGAATATGTAAGTAACCTGGCCTCAACAATGACCGAACCCCTGACCCGGGAAGAAATGGATATCATTGCAACCCTTGAGCGGAACAATCGTCTGGTTAAGGGACAGGTGTTCTTATGGGAGGGAGCAAAAGACTGGCACGAACTTTGGGACGAAGATGGTTTTATTGTACAATAAAACAGAAATACAGGAGAGCAAATCATGTTAAAAAACATACCCAAAATATTATCCCCCGAGCTGCTAAAAGTACTGTGTGAGATGGGGCACAGTGACTGTATCGTTATTGCGGACGGTAATTTTCCGGCAGAAACGGTAGGAAAGAATGCACATGTAATCCGTTGTGACGGACATGGAGTGCCTGAAATATTGGATGCAATTCTTAAATTATTTCCGCTGGATACGTATGTTGAGCATCCGGTCAATCTGATGCAGGTAATGCCGACAGACAATGTGGCGACACCGATATGGGATACCTACAAAGAAATCATACAAAAATATGACATCCGCGGTGAAAAAATAATCGGAACGATTGAGCGGTTTCAGTTTTATGATGAAGCAAAAAAAGCATATGCAATCATAGCTACAAGTGAAAAAGCGCTGTATGCCAACATCATGCTTCAAAAGGGTGTAATAGAATAAAGGATGTACTGGAATAAAGCAATGAAATCGTAGATACAAGTTGTGATTCTATAACAGAAGCGGAGGAAAAGAAGATGATAATACCGGCACCAAGGCCTGAAAGGCGGATAACAAGGGTAAGGAGAGAGAAAGATATACTCATTATGATATCCGAAGCCGGTTATCATAAGATTGAACCGAAGACTTCACGGATTATCCGTATTGTATACACGGATAAAAAGGAATTTTATGAAGGGAAGGCACCGGGAGTTATCTTTGAGGGAAGTTTTGCGGATTGGGAATACAAAGAGACAGAAGAAGAGATTTTGTTCATAACAGCAGAAACAACGATTAGGATTAACAGAGCATCAGCAGCTTTTTCATATTATGATAAAGAGGGCAGACTTCTTTTAAAAGAAAGAGAAAGTGAAAGCAAGGAACTGGAAGTGTTCGATTCTTACAAAACTGTTCATGATGATACGGTAGAGGTTGAAAAGATTGAGACACCGGACGGAATAAAGCAGATTATCAAAGATGCAAAAAGGGTATTTGATAAGAAGTTGTATAAAACAAGATTACACCTTCTGTTCCAGAAGGAAGAAGCAATATACGGTTTCGGGCAGAAAGATGATGGTATCTTAAACCTCAGAGGTACAAAGGTATATGTTCATCAGGCAAATAGGAAGATTGCGATACCGATGCTGGTTTCAAGTCTGGGGTATGGTATCTTGATTGATACCTACAGTCCGCTGATATTTTCAGATAATAAAGCCGGTGCCTACATCCATACTGAAGCTGACCATGCGATGGATTTTTACTTTATCAACGGAGGCTCGATGGATGGTGTCGTAAGAGGATACCGTGTTTTATCCGGAAAGGCAGTTATGTTACCAAGATGGGCATATGGTTATATTCAGTCACAAGAAAGATATGAGACCCAGGAGGAAATACTGGCGGTGGCCGCAGGTTTTCGAGATAGAAAGTTCGGTCTGGATTGCCTCGTACTGGACTGGTGCTCCTGGGAAGGAAATTTGTGGGGGCAAAAGACGTTTGATTCTTTGCGATTTCCAAATCCGGCAAAGATGACAGAAGAGCTGCACAAGCATCATATACGCTTTATGATTTCCATCTGGCCGAATATGGATGAGAAATCGGATAATTATAAAGAATTTAAAGAAAATGATTTGTTAATACCCGGAACCACGATATATAACCCCTATAAAAAAGAGGGTAGAGAGATGTACTGGAAACAGGTAAAAGAAGGTCTGTTTGATAAAGGCGTCGATGCCTGGTGGTGTGATTCAAGTGAACCGATAACACCGGAATGGGCACATATCATGAGACCGGAAGAAGATGCAGCTTACTATGAATACCTGGAAGAGGGAAGCAAACAATTGGATATGGAGCATATGAATTCTTACAGCTTCTTTCATGCCATGGCCATCTATGAGGGACAAAGAGGGGAAACGGATAAGAAACGTATCGTAAACCTGACACGAAGCGGATATACAGGACAACAACGATTCGGAACAATTCTGTGGTCGGGAGACACCTCGGCAAGCTGGGATACTTTTAGGAAGCAGATTGCGGCAGGATTGAATTTATGTGCAAGCGGCCTTCCATACTGGACCACAGACATTGGTGCTTTCTTTGTGAAAAAAGGACTTCCATGGTTTTGGAATGGTGAATATGACAGCGGAAACAAGCATCTTGGTTATCGGGAGCTATATGTAAGATGGTTTCAATTCGGCTGTTTCTTGCCGATATTTCGCAGTCACGGTACAGATACACGAAGAGAGCCGTGGTTATTTGGGGAAGAGGGCGACCCCTTTTACATAGCCTTAAAGAAAAGCAACGAACTCAGATACCGCTTTCTGCCTTATCTGTATACCTGTGCCTACCGGGTGTGGAAGGAAGATTTCACAATCCTCAGAATGTTAGCCTTTGATTATCCCGGGGATAAAAGAGCGCGGGAAATGAATAACCAATTCTTATTCGGTGATAAATTGATGGTCTGTCCTGTTACAAAACCGATGTATCATGATAAGGATGAGAATCCGATAACCGTGGTGAAAACCCATAGGGTGTATCTGCCTGACAATCCCGGTGGATGGTATGACTTTTATACCGGCAAACATCTGGAAGGTGGAAGAGAGATTTTGGCTCATGCTGATATTGATAAGATACCGTTGTTTGTAACGGCAGGAACAATACTGCCGCTTTCAGAACCGGCCGCCTCGGTGGATGAAATGAATAACAGCACGCTCACCATACGTGTATACCGTGGTCAGGACGCAAAATTCGAACTTTATGATGATTCTGGTGACGGATATGGATACGAATCAGGGGAGTATACCCTTACCGGTATGTCATGGAACGAGGAAACGGGTAAATTAACGATTTCAGATTCAGAAAACAGGCAGTATTTTACAGAGATTATCGGAGAGTAATAACAATACGTTGAGTAACATTTAGTATGCATTTATAGGAGAGAATCCAAATGAGTAAAAACATATTGTTTTATGATAAACCGGTTCATTACAAAATGTTTGGACCGGATGATGAAGAGACATGGAATGAGGCAACCCCCATAGGCAGCGGCAGCATAGGTGCGATGGTATTTGGCGGTGTCCAAAAAGAAAAGTTACAATTAAATGAGGATACAATCTGGTATGGAAATGGAGGAAGGAACCGGGTTAATCCGGAAGCAAAGGATAATTTCTTAAAGGTGCGGAGACTTTTGCAGGAGGGCATGATTCATGAAGCACAAAATCTTGCAAAGGACATTTTGTTTCCGGTTCCTGACCAGCAAAGAAATTACAGTACGGTAGGAGAAGTATGGTTTGAATTTCATGAAGAAGATGAGGAATATTCCAATTACAGAAGAAGCCTTGACCTTGGGAAGGCGGTTGTAAATGTAGAATATTTCATAAGAGAGAAGAAGTACCGCAGAGAATATTTTGCAAGTGCCGTGCATCAGGTGATTTCAATCCGTCAGGAGGCCCCGCCAAATGAAAAAATGAATGGAAGCCTTACGCTGGCATTTTTCAGAAGCAGGGTGGAAAAGATAGAAAGGCTTACGGACCGGATTGTGTCAATGACCGTTAAGGAGGGAGCGGATGGATGCAGCTACTGTGTGCTGGCAGCTGTCAAAAATGAAGGGGGCAGCGCGGAGCTTCATAGGGATCAGATACGGGTGAAGGATGCCGAAGCCTTCACAATCTATATAACCATCAGAAGTGATTTCTATCAGGACGACCCTGCTGCATGGGGAAGGGAAAAGCTTGAATCTGTTTTAAAGTTACCCTATGATAGTGTGAGGCAAAAACACATGGAGGAATATCAAAATTACTTCAATCGTGTTCACTTCACCTTAGGAAATGAGGACATAAAGGACGAACGCTCCATTCCTGACCGGTTAAACGCAGTAAAGAATGGGGAACAGGACCTGGGGCTGATATCAAAATATTTTCAATTTGGAAGATACCTGCTGATTTCCAGCAGCCGTCCGGGCTCTCAACCGGCAAATCTTCAGGGGATATGGAACCGGAATGAACATCCCGCATGGGGAAGTAAATATACGATTAACATCAATACCCAGATGAATTATTGGCTGGCAGAAAGCTGTAATCTTTCGGAGTGTCATATGCCATTATTTGATTTGCTACGCAGAATGCTTCCGAATGGTCAAAAAGTTGCACGGGATATGTATGGACTCTCCGGGTTTGTGGCCCATCATAATACAGACCTCTTTGGTGATTGTGCTCCCCAGGATGCGGTCATGTCATCGACCCTGTGGCCGATGGGAGCGGCCTGGCTTTGCCTTCATCTATGGAATCATTATGAATATACACGGGACGAACAATTTTTAAAAGGGAACATGGATTTGCTGAAAGAGGCCAGTCTGTTTTTAGCGGAGTATTTATTTGAAAATCAGAATGGAAGGCTGGTAACAGGCCCGTCCATATCACCGGAAAACACCTATATCCATCCGAATGGCCAGGAAGGAGAATTGTGTATAGGGCCTACAATGGATACCCAGATTACAAGGGATCTTTTTGAGGCATGCATCAAAGGTGCACAGATGATTGGATGTGAAGATGAGCTGACCGAGCGGCTAAAAAAACTGCTGGTTCATCTTCCGGAGCCGGCGGTCGGAAAATACGGGCAGTTGATGGAATGGGCCCAGGATTACGAGGAAAAAGAACCGGGACATCGTCATATTTCTCACCTGTACGGGCTGCATCCTTCCAATCAAATCAACCATGAAAAAACACCGGAATTAATGGAAGCGGCCAGGGTTACCCTTGAAAGGCGCCTAAAGAATGGCGGCGGACATACCGGCTGGTCGAGAGCCTGGATAATTAATATGTGGGCAAGATTACGGGATGGGGAAAGGGCAGGAGAGAATATCCTTGCCCTGCTTGCACATTCAACGTATCCAAATCTGTTTGACTGTCATCCGCCATTTCAAATTGACGGCAACTTTGGCGGTACGGCGGCAATAGCAGAAATGCTGCTGCAATGCCAAAATGGTGTGCTGGTGTTCCTTCCGGCATTACCCAAGGCTTGGAAGAATGGAAGTATCCGTGGATTGAAGGCAAAAGGAGCCATAACCGTTTCATTTGCATGGGAAGAGGGGCAGATAATATCCGGTACAATTGCCATGGAAAAAGGCGGGGATTGCTGCTTTATAAAGCCGGATGGTATTAATAAAATCATTTTATCAAAAGGAGCAGAGGTTAAACATGAAGGAACAATGGTGAACTGCTACTGTGAAACACCGCATATAATTCAACTGCTGAAGTAAATTATTTTTAAAGGAGAAGGATATTATGTCAAATAAATTTAAAGCTACCTTTGAATCATTAAGAAGTTATGAATGTCCCGAATGGTTTCGAGACGCCAAATTTGGTATCTGGAGTCACTGGGGACCGCAGAGTGTACCTATGTTCGGGGACTGGTATGCAAGAAATATGTATCTCCAGGGAACAGATCAGTATAATTATCATGTAAGACATTACGGACATCCTTCAAAATTTGGTTATCTGGATATCTGTAAGCTATGGAAAGCGGAGAAATTTAATCCCGATGAGTTGATGGAATTATATTACAAAGCCGGTGCAAGGTATTTCGTGGCACAGGCCACACATCATGATAATTTCTTTAATTGTGCATCAAAAGTAAACAGATATAATTCTGTCAATATAGGACCGGGCAAGGATATCTGTGGAATGTGGAAAGCCGCAGCCGACCGTTATAATATGCCGTTTGGCCTGACAGAACATCTGGGAGCGTCCTTCTCATGGTGGCAAACCAATAAAGGGAAAGATATGTATGGACCTTATAAAGGTGTGCCTTATGATGGAAATAAACCTGATTGTAAAGATTTTTATCATGAAAATCAGGAGCATATTATGCCTGATGGAAAACTTATTCAATGGTTGACAGGTAATAAGAAGTTTCATAAATATTGGCTTGATACCGTGAAAGAGCTAATTGACCTGTATCATCCCGATTTGCTATATTCAGATAGTGGACTGCCCTTTGAGGAGGAGGGTTTTGAGCCGGGGCTGGAAGCAGTGGCTTATCTATACAACGAATCCATTGCTTTACATGGTAAAAACCGAGCGGTATATAACCAGAAAAACAGAAAAGAAGATATTTACCGTGTGGGAATTCTGGATATTGAAAAAAGTCAGCTGGATGAAATTCAGGAGCACCCCTGGCAG
>JAEZXP010000201.1 GCA_023419655.1 Bacillota bacterium
TGCTGTCAATACCGGATTAACAACTAATTAATGAATGGGATGATAAAGGGCCGTTACAAATGTAAGGGCCCTTCTATGCAGCTATTTGGGGGAAATAGCTCTACAAAAATGATTAATTAGCATTATAGTATTCGGAATTTATATACCATTCTGTGGAAAGCCTGATTTTCTCGTCACCGCCTGCTTTTCTCCAGCTTGCAACATAGTTATCCCATTCGGCTTCTATATCGATGGCTCCCGTTATGGCTTTATCGGTAAATTCCTTTACAGATTTCATAAAGTCATATTTTAAAAGCTCTTCGAATATCGGACAATATAAATCAAGTTCGTTATATGAACCGGTTTCATTGGAAAGCATCAAATCATGCATACCCTGCTCTCCGAAGCTCTGCTTCATAATACCGTAGATAGGCTCCTTATCCACATTCGGAAGCTGTACGCCAAGAGTAAGCTGACGCCATCCGATATTCTTTCCTTTTCTGTCTTCCTTTAGGACAATATTTCCGTCCTTTTTGTCGTAGTCCTTACCTTCCAGACCGGCAAAGGTAAATATACCTCCGTCTACGGAAGTTGCCCAATCCCAAATCTTTAATACGTTCTCAGGATTTTCACAGTCCGATGTAATCGCCATCATATGGCGGTTAGGGGAAGAATACACATAGGAAGCTTCACTTTGGTCCTTTTTAACCGGAGGTCTTACCGCAACCATCGTTGTACGGTCAAAGCCCATGCTCTGAAGCTCTGTCAAGCCCCAGAACCACAGGAAGGAACCGGCCTTGCCGGTAGTAATCTTATCCCAGATGGTAGAAGGGTCATCTACGATAAAGTTCGGGTCCAGTATCCCTTCCGTATATAATTTATTCATAAAGATTAACCATTCTTTGTATTCCGGAAGGATGTAATTCGGCAGTAATTCTCCGTCAACGAATTTTGCCTTTGCGGCGCCAAAGGAATCCTGAAAGGTAAAGTTGGTAAAATGAGTTCCCGAGGAGGTAGCCGTAATGCCGTACGTATCATCTACGCCATTGCCGTCGGGGTCTTCTGTCACAAAACGTTTCAGTACATTATACCAGTCATCGATGGTAACAAGGTCTGTTTCAGGGTTTATGTTCAATTTCTCCAGCCAGCTTCTGTTCATAAATGTCATGAACGGACTTGAATCATACCGCTGGAACGGAACTGCATAAATCTTGCCGTCATATTTTGTTACATCCCATGATTCCTGCTTAATGTTGGCTTTCAGGTTAGGAAAATCATCAATGTAATCATCCAGAGAAATAAACATCTCCTCTGCTGCAAAACGGGCCAAATCAGAACGTTGGGTGTCACCCATCAGCATAACGGCGTCCGGCAGATTGCTGGAAGCCATGACCGTATTCAGCTTCTGACTGTAATCCGAAGAGGTATCATTTATAAACTCAATATCAATGCCGGTCTGTTCTTCAATGTATTTGATATAGTCATTATCATTTACGTCCGTTCCCTCTGTATCAACATTAATATTCGTCAAGATGGTTACCTTGGGTCTTTGTGTGCTGTCCTTTTTATCATTGGAGGAATCCCCGTTTTTCGCTCCGGAACATCCTGCAAGCATGGATGCCATCATTACAGAAGCCAGTATGAAACAAATCATCTTATTCGTTGTTTTTCTCATAAAATACTCCTATCTGCCGTATTCTGCGGCCAAAATTAGTTTTTGCTTACCCTTTTACTCCTCCGATCATAATGCCTTTTACAAAATGCTTCTGAATAATCGGATACACAATTAATATAGGAAGGCAGGAAACAAAGATGGCAGTGGTTTGTATGGATAGTACGGTAACAAAATTCTCTGCGGGTTCAATCATATTCTGTACCGAAGACCTCATAATCAGCTCAATCAGATAAACCTGCATGGGCTTTAATGCGCTGTTATTAATATAGATTACTCCGTCCATCAATTCATTCCAGTGCCTTACGGCAATATATAAAAGTATCGTCAGTATTGCCGGTTTTGACAATGGAACCGCCAGCTTTCGATATATCGTAAAGTCATTCGCTCCGTCCAGTTTCGCAGATTCTATGATGGAGGACGGAATTGCGGCAAAAAAGCTGATTAAAAGCATTACATTCCAGGGATTTAACACCATTGGCAGAATCAAGGCCCAGATGCTGTCCAGCAGATTCAGCCGTTGGATGACGATGTAGTTGGGAATAATTCCTCCGTTAAATAAGATTGTAAATACGAACATTTTGGTAAAGAACTTTCTTCCTTGAAAGTGCTTATATGCCAGCACATAAGCTGTCATTGTCTGTACCAGCAGTCCCAGAATCGTACCAACCACCGTTCGTGTAACCGTCACCAGAAAGCCCCGGTAAAATTTTGATTCCCTTAATACAATTTCATAGGCTTTCAGTGAAAACCCTTTCGGAAACAGCCGTACCTCTCCCACATGAATCCGGTTCGGGTCACTGATTGAAGCGATAAAAACATACCAGAATGGAAGGATACAGATGATTGCAAATAGTAACAAGGTTATTACAATCAATGTATAGGATAGTGTTATTTTCTTCTTTTTCATAATTTTTGCTCACCTCCCCTTCTACCACAGACTCTTATCAAATAATTTCTTACACAAAGTATTGGCAATTACGATAAGAATCAGCCCCACCAGAGATTGGAACAATCCAATGGCAGCAGTAATGGAAAATTGAGCATTTCCAATTCCCACCCTATACACATACGTACTGATAACATCACCAACGCCATATAAAATAGGCTTGCACAACACATAGATTTGTTCAAAGCCAACATCCATCATCGCTCCAATCTGCAAAAGCAAAAGTACTACGATGGTAGCTGATATCCCCGGAATGGATATATGGCGGACCATCTGAATCCGGTTTGCTCCGTCAATCTTTGCCGCTTCATATATCTCCTGGTCAATGGATGTCAGAGCAGACAGATACATAATTGTACCCCATCCTGCATTCTTCCAAATATCACTTAATACAACAATCGCTTTAAAATATTGTTCCTTCTGCATAAATGCAACCGGTTGGCCCCCGAACAGTTCAATGATTTTATTTACAATACCTGAACTGGGGTTTAGAAACTGAACGACAATTCCTCCGAATACAACCCACGAAACAAAATACGGAAGATACACCGAGGTCTGTATGCATTTTTTTAATTTATTGCTCCTTACTTCATTAATTAATAATGCAAAGAAAATCGGTGCCGGAAAAGCGATTAAAAGTTTAAGAAGATTAATTCCCAGGGTATTCTTTACGATGGAATAGAAATCCGGATTCTTAAATATAAACAGGAAATTATCAAATCCTACCCATTCACTTCCCCATATGCCTTTTCGAAAGGAATATTCCTTAAAAGCGATAACCAAACCTCCCATTGGCAAATAACGAAATAATAAAATTAAAACAACCCCCGGAATAAGCATCAGGTATAGATACCTGTCCCTGATAAAATTCTTTCTAAATCCGGATAGAGAACCCTCTCCTTTCTTCTTCTTGATTTTTTCTGCCTCCATTTTTACCTCCCATTCCGTGTCATTGATGACACTGCCGTCATCGGCATAAAAAAATTGGTAACATCAGCTTATGGTATTCAAACCGGGCAGACAAGGTACACTTCTTTTTTAGATGGAAAATTTTAATTATTTTGTACATAATTTAAGGGTACATTATTTATTTTTAGTGCATGTTTTACTAAGTCATTGCTTTATGACCGCTATCCGAATATAATATTACTTGCTATACATGCCCTCGCAAAAAGAAAAGGAGCAAACAACTTATGAATAAGACGTCTACTTTTTCGAGCCATTCTGTTATACGGTATTTTATCGTGTTTTTATCCTCCGTTATCACGGTTACCGCTTCCATAGGCTTTGCCTACTTTATAACGATTAAAAGTCTGGAAAACAATTTAAGGGAAAGCAATCAGAACACGGCAATCCAGATGAAGGATATTATTGAAGAACGAATAAAGAAGGTCACGACGACGATATATTATATAGGCTCCTATCATCAGACGAACTACCTGTTGAATCTGAAGGTTCCCCTGGCAGACGGGGAGCCAATGAACATGATTTATGCAAGGGAATATATCGATTATCTGGAACGGACACGGCTGTCAAATGATTTGATATCGGAAATCTCCGTGTATTCCCTTTCAAATGATTCCGTGTATACACAAAAAGGAGTAAAATCCCTGAATTCCTGGTATTCCAAGTCCTTTGGCGATTACTCCGTCAGCTCAATTGATAATTACAGGGAGCTGCTTCGCGGCAGCACCCCGGACAAATTGTACCCCCAGGTTATTTATTATTCCAGCGGCGTACCCACCGAGGTGATTCCCCTGATTCAGAAGCTTCCGCTGGGAAGCAAGAAGAAAAACATTGGCAATGTATGCATATTGATAAGCTGCAACACTCTGTTTCAGGGCTTTTTGGATTCGCAATCCTACGGCAATTTCTATATCACAGACAATGCTTTTAATATTCTGTATGCCAATAAAGAGATACAAGTAACGATGGACACCGAGGATATCTCCGATGATACACAAACCGGCAGCTTTATTAAAAAAATCGACGGAGAAAAGCAAATTGCCGCCTATGCCCGCTCTGATAACGGTTTACTTTACATAACCGTGACGCCTTATTCCAGAGTTATGTCACAGGTTCATCTGTTTCGTTCAATCTTTTATGTCATGATTGCATTCAGTGTGATTGCCTGTATCTTTGCGGCAGTATTGTTCCTTCGAAGGATTAACCAGCCTGTTAAGAATCTGCTAAATGACAACGAGGATTTAAACCAGCGGCTTATGGAACAGACCAGGCAGGTTCAGGTATCCATCCTGTGCCGCCTGCTTACAGGCTTTTTCAGCAGCAAGCAGGAAATCAACCTCTCGCTAAATCTTGTGGGCATTGATGTATCGGATAAGGTTTACAGTGCGGCCCATATTGTGATACAGAAGGACGATAAGCACGAACTGGCCAATTACCCGACCATCAAAGCCCATATCATGGAATTTACCAGGGATAAAAATTTATATGCCATCGATACCGGTCTGGATTGCATCTCCTTAATCTTTAGCTTTTCTGATACCGATATCCATCACAACAGCAAAAAGATTCTATCGACCATAACCGATATCCAAGCCTACCTGTCGGATTATAAGGTCTCCATTCTTACCGGCTGCGGAAGCTTTTATGAGGATATCACGCAGATAAGAAATTCCTATATGGAAGCTGTAATTGCAGTAAAAAGCCGTATCAGCTTCTCCGAGGACAGTATATTCTGGTATAGTGACCATAATCTGATTCCCATGTATTACTATCCTCTGGAACTGGAGCAGCGTATCCTTATCAGCACAAGATGCGGGGATAATACCTCTATTGAGGAGGCTCTGGAGGAGATTTATCTGGAGAATTATATAAAAACTAAAATTCCGGACAATATGAGTGATTTGCTGCTAATGAAAATCAAAACTACTCTCCTTACCGCATGCAGTGAAATCCATACGCTGGATGAAACCTTATATAAGGATACCCTGGCATTTATCTTCTCTCCCGTTGAGAAGCTCCCTACCGATGAAATATACAATACGATTCGCACCCGGTTTAAAGCAATATGTGAGATTACATCCATGTCCCAGACAATTAAAAACAACCAGTTAAAGCAAAATATCCTGGATTACATCGACGACCACTTCCAGGATTCTGATCTTTGCTTATCAAAGGTTGCTGATTCTTTTCACATATCAGAGGCTTATCTGTCCTCCTTCTTTAAGGAGCAGACGGGCATTAATTTCATAACCTATATCGAGACAAAACGTTTGACGAAGGCATGCTCCTTATTAAAGGAACGTTCCTTTACAATCGACGCAATCGCAAAGACCGTGGGCTATTCCAGTGCTCATTCCTTCCGCAGGGCATTTAAACGAAACTATGGTATCAGCCCCGCCAATTATAACAATTAAAATTATATTATACATCAAGGAGGCCTATCATGAACCAAGCGTTAAGCAGCAGCGAATATTTACTCCATGTCCTGAAATCCGGACATACGAATCCTTTTGTAAAAAGAACTCTGACAGATTTTCATGCGGCGTATTATGAAGTCGTAAAATTGGAATTGAAGCAGCGGGGATTAGCGGATGAAGAATTCGATTATGAACATCTGACCCTCACCCTGAACCGTCTTAAGAACCGCCAGGACATGGCGGAATTCGGAATCCCGGCCATCATCCGAATCCTGAAGGAATATCACCATATGCTTCCCGGCGAAGTGATTGCCGAGATAGAAGAAACCTTAATCGGCTTTCGTTACTGGCTGGATGAGCCCGGAGAGATTCATGCCTGCTATTTCACGGAAAACCATCAGCCCCTGTATCATAGCGGAGAATATCTTGCCGGAAGCCTCTTTCCTGATGCCGTCTTCCCCTCCAATGGAAGGTCCGGAGCATGGCATAAAGAGCATGGCAGGGTCTTTCTTAACCGCTGGATGGATTGGCGGATAAAATTCGGCTTCAGTGAATGGTGTACCAATTATTATTGTGAGGATATGGTTGCATTACTGGGTATCTATCATTATGCCGATGATAAAGATTTGAGGGATAAAGCCGGTAAAATCATCAATACCCTGCTGCTGGAGATTGCACTAAACAGCTTTCAGGGGCAATGGATTGGCACTCACGGAAGAATCTATACACACTACGCCGTGGAACCGGCCTTTGATTCCATCGGCCCGGTCTGCCGCATGTACTGGGGTGAAGGTAATATCGACGGAGATTTGGCCGATTGCGCTATTATGCTGGCCGTCTATGATTATAAATGTCCTGAGGAGATTATTAAAATTGCCCGGGATAAGCCGGACGTATTTATCAATAAAGAACGGATGAGCATCAATACAGAGGATGCCAAATATTACGGGGTTGACCCCGCAGATTTTGATAATATCATGTTCTTCTGGGGTAACCAGACCTATAGCAACCGGGATGTAATCGGCAATTCCGTTAAGGTTATTAACCCGAATAACTGGATGAATGAACGGTTCAACGCCTATATGGAAAAGTACAGATTATGTGATATGGCCGGCATCCCCTATGACCCCGACCCTGACTTTACTGCCCTTACCCAGGCGGATATCTATACCTATAAAACACCGGATTATGCCATTGCATGTGCCCAGGACTACCGGAAAGGAAGGCAGGGTTACCAGCAGATGCCCTGGGGTGCCACCCTGGGCGGACGGGCAATCGTGTTCACAAACCATCCCGGTTCACAGGATTTTGTAGACCGGCCGAACCAGATTGCAGGAAGCTGGATTTTGCCAAGAGCTGTCCAGCATGAGAATGTAGTCCTTTGTATCTACAGAATCCCGGCCGATTATATCCGTATGCTGGAAACCCACGCTTATTTTCCGCAGCATGAATTCGATGAGGTAATCCAGCAGGGAGGATGGGTATTCGGACGAAAGGGCAATGCCTATGTCGCTCTCCATTCACTGATGCCTGCCTACTTTAAAGAGGCTGATTTAGACCTGTATAAGGTTGTATACAATGATGAATGGGAACCCTATGGCAAAAGAGCCAAGTCCTATTTCTACCATGCTAACGGCCATGCGAATGTCTGGGTGACTGAGATGGGCAGCAAATCACAAAATGGCAGCTTCGAGAATTTTATGCAAGGCTTCAAAGATGTATCCGTCATCGGTGACACCTTTCATTTCTCATACCATTCTCCTTCCCAGGGAATCATGCGGTTCGGATGGACAGTTCCCCTTACCGTGAATGAAAAAGAAATTAAAATTAAGGATTATGACCGATATGATAATATCTATATCAAAGAGCCCTTCTATCGTCCAGACAAATAACATAAATACAATAGGGGCTGTTGCAACAGCCCCTATTCAGGAATAAGTCTTCTTCCAATATACTATTTTTATATATATCCGCCAGGTTCTGAGATGTTTTTTAGGGCTTCCACAGCACTATCTCCTGCGGCAGGCTCAAGAGATATATCCCCTAAAGAAACAATGCCCACCAGGCTATTATTTTCAACAATGGGAAGTCTCCTGATTTGGCGGTCACTCATTATACTTGCCGCATCCTGTA
>JAEZXP010000237.1 GCA_023419655.1 Bacillota bacterium
CACATAAATAAACTCCTTTCACTGCGGATTGGGAAACCAATCTAATTGTAAAGGAGTGCTGGAATTTAAGGAAGACTAAATTCCACATTTACTTTCGATAACTGGAATTTAGTTTTTCATTCAACCTATTTTTTTAGGCATATTTTTAGGGGGTTGATTTTTTGAAAGTATGTGCTATAATTGTTAAGTAAATATTAACAAAATGTTATGAATGTTCCAAAAATGTAACATTTTGATGTATTAAGGAGACTATGATGAATACGATAAAGAAACTTATCATTGCTTCAGTGGCCGTATTGTTAATCGTTTTAAATGTTAATCATCCGACATATGCAATGGAGGTTAAGGATTTTGAAGAGACGCAGGAGTCTCAAGCTGTAGCTGAGGTACTGGAGACAGATAATACTCAGAACGGTGAGAATATTCCCGACATAGATAACACTCTGGATGCGGATAATACTTCGGACACAGATGAGAATACATTTGACCCGGAATACTATGAAGTTTATGTGGACGAGCAGGGGCAGGTCTACTATTTAGAGAGAGAACCTGAAGAGATTGAAATTATTGACAATGGCGAAATAATACCGGATGAAAACTCCGAAGAAAGTTCTGAAAAGCAGGGAGATTCCGATAAGAAGGAGAAGGCTAAAAAGCCCTCTTATTCGGAGAAGGATTTACGGCTTTTGGCAGGTCTTATCTATTCGGAGGCAGGTAATCAGTCCTATAATGGCATGCTTGCAGTAGCCAATGTGGTATTAAACAGAGTAAAAAGTAATGCTTATTCCCATGTTAACACGGTAAAAGAAGTTATATATGACAAGCAGTGGGCAGTTCAATTTTCTGTCACGATTAAAAGTAAGAATACCGGAAAAAGTGCTCTGGATAAAGCATTAGAGATGTATGATACAGGTAAGTTCCCGGGAAAGAATCCCGAGGCTGAAAAAAAGGCAATGGACAAGGCTATTAAAGCGGCAAAGGCAGCCTTAAGCGGAGAGAATAATATCGGTGATTATTTGTGTTTTAGAATGAACAAAGGTTCATCGAGTATTAAGAAAAAATATCCGGACTACAAGATTATCGGTGACCATATTTTTTACCGTACGAAGTAATCGGCATATAGAATACATAATGGTAATGAAAAGCAGGTGTTGTTTCAATAATTTGATACAGCATCTGCTTTTATTAATTTGGGAAAAATACTCTTTATTGGCAATAGGATTTATTTATCAACAAATTTATACTTTCAACTTAATTAATAATGTGCTATCATATCATATGAGTACATATAGTTCTGATTTGAAAGCACGAAAGCTGACGCTTATACAAACAATATAGATGAAACTTGAAAACGGAGGTATATTCATGGATAATTTGTTTTCCGGCCTTGAGGAATTAGGGCTTGGCGATTTATCAAAAATCAATGTGTATGATGAGAAAGAGACGGAAGAGGCAGAAAGCAATAAGAAAGTCTCGGTACATACTTTTTCGGAAGCGGATATTATATTTGACAAGACATATTCCTGCCCTGTCTGTGATAAAGAGTTTAAGGCTAAGAATGTCAAGACAGGTAAAGTTAAGCTGCAGAGCCTGGATACAGATTTAAGGCCCCGATATACACAGGCAGACCCTCTGAAATATGATGCGGTTTTGTGCCCTTCTTGCGGATATGCCTCATTGAACAGGTTTTTCAAATATGTAACCTATGCACAGGCTGAGCTAATCAAAAAAAATATATCCATAAATTTTAAGCCGATTGGAGAAAATGATGGTATATACAGCTATGATGATGCCATCGTAAGGCATAAGATGGCACTTGTAAGCTCCATAATAAAGAAGGCAAAGACTTCAGAAAAAGCCTATACCTGTTTGAAAACAGCGTGGGTTATCCGGGGAAAGGCAGAGACATTACCAGCGGATACGCCAAATTATAATGAGGAAATGGAAAAGCTTCATAAAGAAGAGATGGAATTCATAACGAATGCATATGAGGGATTTGCTGAAGCCTTCATGAAGGAGACATTTCCCATGTGCGGGATGGATGAACATACCATTACTTTACTTGTTGCGGAGCTTGCCAGGAAGATAGGTAACTTAGATGAGTCCTCCAGATGGGTATCAAGGATATTAATCTCCAGAGACGCCAGTGAGAGGATAAAGGAAAAGGCAAGGGAAATCAAAGAATTAATAAAAGAGGGAAGATAATTGAAGGAAAAATTACATACAATACCGGTCAATGAGGCTTTTGATAAGGGGGGCGAATGTCCGGTCTGCAATATGAAGAAGGAGCTGGAAACCAAAGCAATCGATTTTACCATGGGACCTAGCTATATGGAAGATGATGTTCGGGGAGAAACCTCCAGACTGGGCTTTTGTGAAGGACATATGGAGCTTCTTTATAAGAATCAGAACCGTCTTGGATTGGCGCTTATCTTAAAGAGCCATATGGATAAGGTCATTAAGGATATTGAAAAACTGTCCGGCGGTAATACGAGGATGTCTGCCCCTTCTTTGTTTAAAAAGCAGGGTGATAATTCAGGTGTAGTTTCTTACGTGGAGGAACTGGACGGCTCATGCTATATCTGTGATATGATTGACCGGACCTTTGAACGGTATATCGCCACAATATTTTATCTGTATAGTCATGAAGAAGAATTCAGACAAAAATTCAGAGCGTGCCAGGGCTTTTGCAGCCGCCATTATGGACTGCTTTATAAGCAGGCACCTAAGCACCTGAGCGGCGGGCAGCTGAAGGACTTTACAGGTGAATTGAATACCCTGTATCTTGATAATATGAAGCGGGTAAGAGATGATTTAGAGTGGTTCATCAATAAATTCGATTATCGTTACGCCGAAGAGCCATGGAAGAATTCCAAGGATGCACTGCCCAGAACGATTAATAAGACCAATAGTCTTATTCAGTAATATTGGTACCGGTTTGGTATACAGTTTCTAATTCGGAATATACTATTTATAGCATAGATGGTATATGGTAGAAATTAAGAAGAGTTATTGCCATAGGGTGATAGCTCTTTTATAATGAAAAAGATAATGATTTATAAAATATAAATAGAAAAGATGAGAAAAAAAGAGATAACAAGAGATAGAGAGAAGAAACATTAAAAATACCGCTGAAATTTAGCAGAAGAGAAGTTGCATATTTAAGGTAAATTTACTAATATAATAACTACAATTAGCACTCATTTAGAAAGAGTGCTAATAATTATCAGAATCGGGATAGTAATACAAAGTATTATTGTATGTCAATTTAAAGGAGGAATTTGAAATGAAGCTTGTACCTTTAGGAGATAAGGTAGTTTTAAGGCAGTTGGTTGCAGAAGAAACAACAAAATCCGGAATTGTATTACCCGGTCAGGCAAAAGAAAAGCCGCAGCAGGCAGAGGTTATTGCTGTCGGACCCGGCGGTATGGTTGATGGCAAGGAAGTAACAATGCAAGTAAAAGTCCAAGATAGGGTTATCTATTCAAAATATGCCGGAACAGAGGTTAAACTTGATGAGGAAGAATTTATCATTGTAAAGCAAAGTGATATCGTTGCAATAGTAGAAGACTAATTAAGGAGGATAAATTACATGGCAAAGGAAATTAAATACGGCGCGGAAGCGCGTAAGGCCCTGGAGACAGGGGTTAATAAACTGGCAGATACAGTAAGAGTGACCTTGGGACCGAAGGGAAGAAATGTTGTTTTAGATAAGTCATTTGGAACACCTTTGATTACCAATGACGGTGTAACAATTGCAAAAGAAATTGAGCTTGATGACCCGTTTGAGAATATGGGTGCACAGATTCTTAAAGAAGTAGCTACCAAGACCAATGATGTTGCCGGTGACGGTACGACTACCGCAACGGTTCTTGCACAGGCAATGATTAGCGAGGGTATGAAGAACCTGGCGGCAGGTGCAAATCCTATTATTTTAAGAAGAGGCATGAAGAAGGCTACGGATGTAGCAGTTGATGCTATCGTTAAGATGAGCTCCAAATTAAATGGTAAAGACCAAATCGCCAGAGTTGCAGCTATCTCTGCCGGAGATGATACCGTCGGACAGTTAGTTGCCGATGCGATGGAAAAGGTAAGCAACAATGGTGTTATCACAGTAGAAGAATCCAAGACAATGAAGACAGAACTGGACCTTGTTGAAGGTATGCAGTTTGACCGTGGATATATTTCTGCTTATATGTGCACCGTTATGGATAAGATGGAAGCAGTGATTGAAGACCCTTATATCCTTATTACGGATAAGAAGATATCCAATATTCAGGAGATATTGCCGCTTCTTGAGCAAGTGGTACAATCCGGTGCAAGATTACTTATTATTGCTGAGGATATTGAGGGTGAAGCTCTCACAACAATTGTACTTAATAAATTAAGAGGAACCTTTACCTGCGTTGGCGTTAAGGCTCCCGGATATGGTGACAGAAGAAAGGCGATGCTTCAGGATATCGCTATTCTTACAGGCGGTACCGTGATTACAGATGAGCTTGGTCTGGAACTGAAGGAAACCACAATGGAGCAGCTTGGACGTGCAAAATCAGTTAAGGTTCAGAAGGAAAATACGATTATCGTTGACGGTGAAGGCGATAAGGCTGAAATCGATGCCAGAATTAATCAGATTAAGGCTCAGATTGAAGAGACCACTTCTGAGTTTGATAAAGAGAAATTACAGGAAAGACTTGCGAAGCTGTCCGGCGGCGTTGCAGTAATCAAGGTTGGTGCCGCAACGGAGACAGAGATGAAGGAAAGCAAGCTTCGCATGGAGGATGCTTTAGCCGCTACAAGAGCTGCGGTTGAAGAAGGAATTGTATCCGGTGGTGGTTCGGTATTCATTCATGCTGCAAAGGAAGTTGATAAGTTAGCGGCTACATTAGAAGGTGACGAAAAGACCGGTGCGAACATAATCCTGAAAGCTTTGGAATCTCCTCTTTATTGCATCGTTGAGAATGCAGGCTTAGAGGGTGCGGTAGTCATCAGCAAGATTAAAGAAAGCAAGGCAGGAGTCGGATTTGATGCATTGGCGGAAGAATATGTAGATATGGTTGATGCAGGTATATTGGACCCTACCAAGGTAGCAAGAAGTGCCCTGCAAAATGCAACAAGCGTAGCATCGACTTTATTAACGACTGAATCTGTAGTAGCAAATATTAAATCAGATGAGCCTGCTATGCCTGCCGGAGCCGGCGGAATGGGCATGATGTAAGCGCACGAACAAGCGGCTACATTGAAAGAACGCAGTCACTTGGCTGCGAATCCGCTTAATAATATATATCAAAGCTGTCCCATACGATTGTATGGGGCAGTTTTTTGATGGATAAGATGATGAAAGCATTATCGGGGCAAGTATGCACGGCTTGTGGATAGGGAGAAAAGGGTTGACAAGATAGAACAGATTGTATATTATATAGCAGTAAACTAAATACATAGTATTATAATGGCTAGGGGAGCGACAGCTGAGAGGTATGCCTGTTACAGAGAATCTGTAATGCATACTGACCCTCACTACTTGATCCGGGTAATACCGGCGTAAGGAAGCAATCAAGTGGCCCCTCCTAAGCAAATTCAAGGAGGTTTTTTTATGTTCAAAAAGTTGTTTGATTTTTTTATTGTAACAGATGTGGACGATAAAAGCTTTTATCCCACCACGGCAGGAAATATCGCATTGCTGATAATCATTGCTTTGCTTTTTGCCGCATTACTTGCCTTAAGCGGTTCAAAGAGAAAGATTAGTGCGAAGCAGATGGCTTTTTCTGCAGTGGCTATGACGATGGCTGTTATTACGTCAATCTATACGGTGTATGAATTTCCTTTTGGCGGTTCAATAACACTGTTCAGGATGTTCTTTATCTGCTTTATCGGTTACCTATACGGCACCAAGGCAGGAATTATTACAGGTGTGGCGTACGGTATCCTGGATTTTATCTTAAAGCCCTATGCAATAACCCTGATACAGCCGTTGCTTGATTATCCGATAGCTTTTGGATGTCTTGGACTGGCAGGGGCATTTTCAAAATCAAAATATGGTATTATCAAAGGCTATCTGTTAGGGGTAGCAGGAAGATATATCTGCCATGTTCTGACGGGAATTATTTATTTTCATGAGTATGCCGGCGGGAAAAACGTGGTTATCTATTCACTGACCTATAATGCTTCCTATATTGTTCCCGAAGCGGCACTTACGATATTAATTCTTATGATTCCGGCAGTCAGACAGGCTCTTGGCGTTGTGAAGAAAATGGCGCTGGAAAGCTAAATATATTAAATCCTTAAAAAGTCATAAGGACATACAATTTCCTGCTCTTTTGCTGCATATGATTGATTATAGCGGCAAAAGAGAGGAAATTTTTTTATGAATAAATATATCTGTTTCTTTTTATTTGTAATTTTCGGTGTGGCTTTAATCTATGCATTTGTTAATATAGCTTCCTTTAAGACGTATGATGAGAATATTTTGATTATGGCGGAATTGGAGAATGAATTAGAGGTGCAGAAGCACCATCACGTACATATTGAATCGGATGAAGAACAAAACTATACGACGTTATTTCCTGAGCTTTATACGGTATATGATGTTCCGGATAAGATGGAGAAGGGAAAGAAGATAGCTTATCTTACCTTCGATGACGGACCAAGCTCGAACACCTTTGAGATATTAGATATACTGGAGGAGATGAATATTACAGCAACCTTTTTTGTTGTCGGAAGTGCCATTACGAAGGAAGGGGAAGGCGCTTTAAGAAGAATGGTTAACGAGGGACATACAATCGGAATACATACCTATTCCCATATTTGTAATGAGATATACTGTTCCCTGGAGCGGTTTCTGGATGATTACAATACGGTATATCAGCAGATTTATGATATTACGGGTAAAAGGGCGAATATTTACCGCCTGCCCTGGGGAAGCAACAATGGATACAGCAGGGGAATGAAAGATAAATTACTTGGTGAGATGGAACGCAGGGGCTTCGCCTGCTATGACTGGAATGTGGATACCAATGATTCGGTAGGAAGACCGACGGCATATTCCATTCGGCGCAATGTGGAAAAGGATTTGGAGGCCCATGACTATCCTATTATACTGATGCATGATTCCGGTATCAACAAGCTGACCGTTCAGACCCTGCCCGGAATTATAAAGATGATTCGGGATAAAGGATATGAGTTTGATACCTTGGATAACAGAGAGCCTTATCTTTTCGAATGGTAAAGAAGGGTAGAGCCTTAAGAAAACATACCAGGGGTACTATAAATCTTACATATAGCACCCCTTACGATATCTTTGTAAACCGCGTAAGTTTTTATAGTAAATCATCCCTCGGCTATCCGGGTAACGGCTACATAGATACCTGAGATTCTGTACCAGGTGGGAAAGTCCACGATACCGGTCGGAGGCATGTTAAAGATGCTCTGAAAGGTTCTTACTGCTTCCGCAGTCTGTTCATTGTACTCGCCGGTTACAGCAATCTTTGGAATCAGAGGATAGGCATCTGAAATGGCATTAAGCTGTTCCTGAATCATCCTTACATTGTTGCCGCTCGCACCGATATTGAGATCGTATCCGGGCCAGGAAGCGGGAACACCGGAGACTTGCGGAGCGGTGTTGATATAGATAGATTCCCCATAATAATGTCTTAGAATACGGATGGCGTCATATCCCTGGTCGCCCAGATTCTTTGAACCCCATTGTGACAACCAGTTAGGACACTGAACCCTGTTTCCGTCGCAGTATTGTGTCAGGATGGGCTGTCTGATATTGGGTCTTGACAGATAATTTACGAACAGGGAATCTACAGTGAAGCCTATATTGTCAAAAATATTACGCCCCGGAACCCATTTGTGGTCAAATGCAGTAGAGGAAGTGATGGTAAAATTATAACCCTGATTGCGATACCATTCGGTATAAACCCGGTTCAAGGTAAAGGATAATATAGCCAGGATATTTGCCTGAATGGTAGATTCCGGCCACGTGGCATATATTTCGCTGGAAGCAACATTTTTAATATAGTCCCGGAATCTTACATAATGATTCGTCGCCGAGGCATCGGTAGGGGGACCGTCATGAACAATCACAAATTCCGGAATTACAACCTGGCTCAATACAATCTCACCGGTTTCAGCAGCAGGGTAAATCTCTGGTTCGGCTATCTTTGGCGGAAAATCACCGAATAATGTATGGGGTGGAATAACATACAGCGAACCCGATGCATCCGGTTCACTGACTTGCCTCATGGTGGCATTCTGAATGGCAGTTACATCTGCAAATATCTGCATATCGGAGATAGACACAGAGGTATAATCGGGTCTGCTGGTGCGAATATTGTATTCTGAATATGGCTGCATATCGGAAGGCTCAAGACTATAGTCAACAGAGGGTGCGGGAAGCTCTATCTCAGGTGTAGTTCCGGATATATCGGTTGTCAATTCTTCTATCGCCACGGATGGCTGGGACGGTGAGTATATTCTGACGGTAGCTCCTTCGACAGGCGTTATATTGGGAGTAATGCAGTGAATCTGCAAGCGGCCAAAGGATTGTGTTCCCATCTCTGTAGGATAGACTCTTATATCCGGCTTTTCTTTTTTTATATTATTTCTGTAATTGGGATTATTCATAATTAAAACCTCAAAGATTCATTCAATATAAAATATGATTCAAAATAGTGAATGTGATATCATATCGGTAAAACTATCTTAAAATATCCGACAGTTGTTGATATTTGTCGAAATATAAGGGGTTAATCATTGAATAATCACATTTTATGTGATAGAATATGGAAATACTAAAAAATGTTGACCTTAAGCAGCGGGATATCAGCTTAGGGCCAACATTTTACAAGGAAGTGGGAAGCTTTAAGCTTGGTATTATCGCTTGGGTATTATTTCAAGCCAATAGCCGTCAGGGTCGCTGATAAAATAAAGCCCCATTCCCGGATTCTCATAACAGATACAGCC
>JAEZXP010000262.1 GCA_023419655.1 Bacillota bacterium
GTACTGGCAGACCGGATTATCAGCAAAGACCGCAGGGACAGGGCACAGGCAGACCCGATTATCAGCAAAGACAACAGGGAGCCGGAAGAACGGATTATCAGGGGAGAAATCAGAGCGGAAGACCGGATTATCAGCAAAGACCCCAAGGAGCAGATAGAGGAGCAAGGCCTGCAGGTCAGGATAATAGAAGACCGTTTGAACAGGGCAGATACCGCTCAGATCAGGGTCAGCAAGGGCAGAGACCATCAGGAGACAGACCCGGTGGATATAATAATAATAAAACCGGTTACCAAAGACCGGCATCCAGACCTGCGGGCAGCGGGCAGGGAGGATATAATTCAAGAGGCTTTGAACCCTTTAATAAGGATGAAGATGATAAGCCGGCATATGCAAGAACCCAGGGTAATAGAAAGGGTTCCCAGTCAGGAAGAGGAAATGAAAGAAAGAGCTTTGACCAACAGATACTTGACCAAAAAGTAGCTGAAAAGAATGACTTCAATAACAAGAGAAACAGAGACAGAATGAACAAGGATAAACTGTATAAAGACAAAGGCGTCGTACAGCATGATGAGCAGGATGATGCTTTCAGCAAGGTTGTTCCTAAAAAAGGTCAATTTATTAAGCCAAAGCCTGTTGCAGAGGTAAAAGAAGAGATTAAGGTAATCACTCTTCCGGAGATTCTGACGATTAAAACGCTGGCCGAAAAGATGAAGATGACAGGTTCGGCATTGATTAAGAAGTTATTTCTTGCAGGAAAGATTGTAACCATTAATCAGGAAATAACGTATGATGAGGCGGAAGAGATAGCTTTAGAATATGATATTATTGCTGAAAAAGAGATAAAGATAAATGAGGTAGAAGAGCTTCTAAAAGAAGAAGAGGAAGACCCGGCAACAATGGTTAAGCGTCCTCCGGTTGTCTGTGTCATGGGTCATGTAGACCATGGTAAGACATCCTTGCTTGATGCTATCAGGCATGCAGATGTTACTTCAAGGGAAGCAGGGGGAATCACCCAGCATATCGGTGCTTACATGGTTGAGATTAAGGGCGAGAAAATTACTTTCCTGGATACACCGGGCCATGAAGCTTTTACATCCATGCGTATGAGAGGTGCAAAGGCGACTGATATAGCTATTCTGGTAGTTGCCGCAGACGATGGCGTTATGCCGCAGACAGTTGAGGCTATCAGCCATGCTAAAGCAGCCGGAGTACAGATTATCGTTGCAATCAATAAAATAGATAAGCCCAGTGCTAATATAGAGCGGGTAAAGCAAGAGCTTACAGAATATGAGCTAATCGCAGAGGACTGGGGTGGAGATACGATATTTGTTCCGGTATCTGCCCATACGAAGGAAGGTATTGAACAGCTTCTTGAAATGATACTGCTGACTGCGGAGATGGAAGAGTTAAAGGCGAATCCGAACCGTGCTGCCAGAGGTCTTGTAATTGAGGCAGAGCTTGATAAGGGAAGAGGTCCGGTAGCAACAATTCTGGTACAAAAAGGTACCTTGAATATTGGAGATAATATCGTAGTAGGTTCTTCCTACGGTAAGGTCCGTGCCATGGTAGATGACAAGGGCAGAAGAGTGAAGGAAGCAACTCCTTCTACACCTGTAGAAATACTTGGATTAAACTCGGTTCCCGATGTTGGTGAAATATTCATAGGAACAGACAGTGAGAAGGAAGCCAGGACTATTTCAGAAGCATTTATTACACAGGGTAAGGAAAGGCTGATTGCAGATACGAAGGCGAAGCTGTCCTTAGACGGACTGTTCTCACAAATCCAAGCCGGTAATATTAAGGAATTAAATCTGATTATTAAGGCGGATGTACAGGGTTCCGTAGAGGCTATGAAGCAAAGTCTTATTAAGCTAAGCAATGATGAGGTGGCCGTACGAATCGTTCATGGTGGCGTTGGTGCTATCAATGAATCTGACGTTATACTTGCCAGTACCTCCAATGGTATTATTATTGGATTCAATGTTAAACCGGATAATATGGCCAAGGAAAGAGCAGAGCATGAGAATGTGGACATAAAGCTGTATCGTGTCATATATAATGCAATTAACGATGTGGAAGCGGCTATGAAGGGCCTTCTGGACCCTGTATACGAGGAGAAGGTTATCGGTCATGCCCAGGTTCGCCAGATATTCAAAGCATCCGGTTTGGGCACGATTGCAGGCTCTTATGTTCTTGACGGCAAAATCACCAGAGGCTGCATGGTTCGTATCTATAGAGAGAATGAGCTTATCCATGAAGGGAATTTGGCATCTCTTAAGAGATTCCAGGATGATGTTAAGGAAGTAGCTACCGGTTATGAATGCGGCCTTGTTTTTGAGAAATTCCATGATGTCAGGGAAGAGGATAAGGTTGAATTCTATGTAATGGTAGAAGTAGCAAGATAAATTATATGCCGGCATTATGCCGGCATGGATACCGTGATAGTAGACAGGACACTAGCGATATCGAAAGGCAGGTCGGTTAATATGAGAAAAAACAGTATTAAGAACACCCGAATTAATGGGGAAGTAAAAAAAGAGCTTAGTGTTTTGATAGGCAGGGAGATAAAAGATCCCAGAATACACCCTATGACATCGGTTGTTGCGGTTGAGGTAGCTCCTGATTTGAAGACGGCAAAGGTATATATAAGCGTTATGGGGGACCAGAAATCCAAGGAAGAAACCTGCCAGGGATTAAGAAGTGCGGCATCCTACCTTCGGGGTCAGTTGGCAAAGACCCTGAATCTGAGAAATACTCCCGAGCTTAACTTTATTCTCGACGATTCAATAGAATATGGTGTGAATATGTCAAAGCTGATTGATGAGGTTAATTCAAAAGTAAAACCCTAGATAGAAATGGAGTAAAATATGAGCGTTTTTACATTAGATATACTGGAACAGGAATTATCAGGAGCCAAAAAGGTTGGAATTGCCGGTCATATCCGGCCGGATGGTGATTGCATCGGCTCCTGTACGGCTTTATATCAATACTTGATACAAATCCGCCATGAACTGGGAATAGAACAGGTTCATGTATATCTTGAGCCCTTTGGACAGGAATTTCATATCCTTTCCGGTACGGATAAAATAAGGCATACCTTTGACTTTGATGACACCTATGATGTATTCATAACGTTAGACTGCAGCAGCATAGACAGGCTTGGCAATTCCATAAGGTATTTTGAATCTGCAAAGAGAACCATCTGCATCGACCATCATATAACCAATGATAAGTTCGCAGATATGAATCATGTGATTGCAGATGCTTCTTCGACCTGTGAGGTTCTTTATGACTTACTGGACGATGACCGGATTAACAGGGAAATTGCCAGGAGCCTTTACACAGGTATTGTCCATGATACAGGCATGTTCAAACACAGCAATACCACATATAAGACCATGGCGGCAACGGCAAACCTGTTAAGAAAGGGTATCGATTTTACGAATATTATTGATGTGACTTTTGTTCAAAAGACCTATGCCCAGTTGCAGATTTTAGGCCGGTGTCTTATGGAAAGCAGATTACTGATGGATGGTAAAGTGATATTTTCCTCTGTCAATCAAAAGACCCTTCAACTTTATGATTTATCCTGCTCTGACTTGGATGGAATTATTGATAATCTCCGGACAGCGAAGGGCTGTGAGGTGGCTATATTCATATATGAGACCGGCAAGGGCGAGTATAAGATAAGCATGAGGTCCAATGGTATCGTCGATGTAAGTAAGATTGTTCATTTGTTTGGCGGCGGCGGACATATCAAGGCTGCGGGATGTACAATGAAGGGTACGGATGATGATATTATCCATAATTTGATTCCTCATATTGCGAAGCAGCTAAATGCCGCAGAGGAATAGCGGCAGAAAATCGACTCTTACAAAGGAACGAATGGATTTGATGAATGGAATTATTAATATATATAAAGAAAAAGGATATACCTCTCATGATGTTGTTGCAAAAATGAGGGGTATCTTAAAGATAAGAAAAATAGGTCATACAGGGACACTAGACCCTGATGCGGAGGGAGTTTTGCCGGTATGCATCGGAAAAGCAACCAAGGTAGTCGATTTAATCGTTGAAAAGGACAAAACCTATGAAGCGGTTCTTAAGCTGGGCATTATGACGGACACGCAGGATATGACAGGCAATGTGCTGGCAACCGCTGAGGTGGATTTTGACTTATGCCGGATAGAGGAAGCAGCAAGAGGCTTTATAGGGGGATATGACCAGCTTCCTCCGATGTATTCTGCCATTAAGGTGAATGGAAAGAAGCTGTATGAGCTGGCCAGGCAGGGCAAGGAGATTGAAAGAAAGACTCGTAGAATCGAAATTCGAAACATTGAGATTCTTGATTATGACAGGAATGAACATGAGGTAAGACTTCGGGTGGACTGTGGAAAAGGAACCTATATCCGGACGCTTTTACATGATATAGGAGCGGTGCTCGGATGCGGGGGAGCGATGAAGAGCCTCATCAGGACAAGAGTGGGCAGCTTTAATCTTTCCGATGCGCTGAGGCTGGAGCAGGTGAAGGAATATCTTCTAAATAATTCAATTCATGAGCATATCATACCGGTGGATGATATGTTCTTATCATACCCAGGTATAATTGTGGATGAAAAATATAATAAGCGAATATATAATGGAAATATCTTTAATAAGGAGCACTTGGCGGACAGGCAGAATCCTCAGGATATGGCGGCCCTGAAAGCAGGTATGCAGGGCGGATGCGTTGACGTCCGGGTATATGATTCGGAAGGGACTTTTGCCGGTATCTATCGTTATGATGATACGGGAATATTTACTGCCAGAAAGATGTTTTTGTGAAGAAGGGCATGGTTAGTATGAAGTATATAGCTGAGAAGATAGATTTTAAATTAAAGAACACGGCAGTAACCCTCGGAAAGTTCGATGGTCTTCACCTGGGCCATCAGATGCTGATGGAGGAGGTATTGTCGGCAAAGAAGCATGGTTATACTTCGGCTATGTTTACATTTTTGTATCATCCTTATAATCTTGTCGCAGGAAATGAGGTTAAGCTGATATACACCGAGGAAGAGAAGAGACAGATACTATCAAAGAGCGGGCTGGATGTATTGATTTCATATCCTTTTACGCAGGCAACCAAGAATACCCCGCCGGAGGACTTTATAAAAGAAATTCTTGTGGAGAAGCTGGATGCCAGGGTGATTGTGGTGGGCAATGATTTCAGATTCGGTCATAACCGCAGGGGTAACGTGGACATGCTTAAGGCGATGGAGGATGTGTATGGCTTTAAGGTTATTGCATTTGATAAGAAACGGTGGAAGGATACGGTTATCAGCAGCTCTGTCATCCGAAATGAGCTGGAGAAGGGCAATATGGAAGAGGTAAATGCTATGCTCGGGCATCCGTATTATATCCATGGAAAGGTTCTTCATGGCAGAAAGATAGGCAGAACCTTGGGAATACCGACGACGAATATGAATACCCTTCCAAATAAACTCCTGCCTCCTTGCGGAGTGTATACCTCCAGAACCATTATAGACGGAATCGTTTATCCGGGAATGACCAATATAGGGTATAAGCCTACGGTAGGGGCTGAGAAAATGAAGGGAATTGAGACCTATATTTATGATTTTGACATGGACTTATATGGGAAAGATATCGATGTAGAGATTTTAAGATTCGAAAGGCCGGAGGTTAAATTTGATAGTATTGAAGAATTAAGAATTAGAATGCAGGAAGACTTGGCTGCAGGAAGAAGATATTTTGGGATTTAAAATAATAATTAATAATATTTGCTGTTGAAAAGAAGCCTATACTATGTTAAGATATCTGTTGTACATTATTCAGCCGATACTTGGATTAAGGACACTCCGACCTATTCTTGGTATCTGGCGGTTATCATTAAAGGAGGAATGAATATGATCAGTAGAGAAAAAAAAGCGGAAATTATCAAACAGTATGGCAGGACACCTGAGGATACAGGTTCACCTGAGGTTCAGATTGCATTGTTAACGGAAAGAATTTCAGAATTAAACGACCATCTGAAAAGCAACAAGAAGGACCATCATTCAAGAAGAGGACTTCTCAAGATGGTTGGACAAAGAAGAAATCTGTTAGAGTATCTTAAGAAAACCAATATTGAGGGTTACCGCGAACTAATTGAGCGTTTAGGCTTAAGAAAATAATCAGATTAGAAAAAGCTGTTCCGTTTGTTAAAACTGATGGAACAGTTTTTTAAGGGGCTGTTGCAAAGTTATGCCTGTGCACCAGGTACAATTTTGGGACAGCCCTTTTATAAAAATATCATATTGATAAGCTACTAATCATGAAAGAGGTAAGTATGAACAGATATAAAATCATATGGAAGGATAAATCTTTTCTAAAAAAGACATTTGCAATTACGATACCGGTTGTGCTGCAGAACCTATTGAATAATCTGGTGAATCTGGTCGATACACTGATGATAGGACAGCTTGGAGAAACCAGTATAGCAGCGGTAGGTCTTGCTAATAAATTATTCTTTGTGTTCTCATTGCTGATGTTTGGAATCTGCAGCGGTGCCAGTGTATTGGCGGCGCAGTATTGGGGAAAACGTGAGCTGTTAAATATCAAGAGGGTACTAAGGGTATCCTTATATATCGGAGTAGGAGGCGCCCTGCTTTTTGCCATACCCGGATTCCTTTTCCCCGAGTTTGTAATGAGTATTTTTACCCCTCTGGAAGGAACGATATCAGAAGGTGCCAAGTACTTGATAATCATTGTATTTAGCTATCCCCTAACAGCGGTTACGATGGCTTATGTCGCTGTTTTGAGAAGCATGAATTACGTGAAGCTGCCCGTGGTTATAACATCGATATCCATTCTGGTAAATGTCGTTCTAAACTATGGCTTGATTTATGGTAAACTGGGCTTTCCCAGAATGGAAGTGACCGGTGCGGCGCTGGCAACACTGGCAGCCAGATTGGTTGAATTCGGTGCATTGCTTATATTG
>JAEZXP010000074.1 GCA_023419655.1 Bacillota bacterium
CCGTTATCCGGGATGCATCCGATGCCGAACGGATAAATCTGGCGTCAGGCACAGAGCTTTGTATTGTTGCACAGACGACATATAATTACAATAGATTTCAAGAATTAGTTGAAATTATATCAAAAAAAGGTTATGATATAGTTGTTTTAAATACCATATGCAATGCGACACAGTCACGGCAGACAGAAGCATACGAGCTGGCAAGAAATTCAGATGCCATGATTGTAATTGGTAGTAAACAAAGCTCCAATACAAGGAAGCTTTATGAAATTTGTAAAAAAGAATGTGAAAATACTTACTATATACAGAAACCAGATGACTTGGATTTAAATTTATTTAAATCTTTTCAGAATGTAGGTATTACAGCAGGGGCATCGACCCCACACAATATTATCAAGGAGGTTCTTACCGTTATGTCAGAAAAGAGTTTTGAACAATTATTGGAGGAAGAAAATGTAGTAGAAATTAACAACGGTGATGTTGTGGAAGGAATAGTCTTGGGTGTTAAAGAAGATGAAATCATCTTAAATATAGGCTACAAGTCGGAAGGTATCATTACAAGAAATGAATATACCAATACACCGAATTTAGATTTGACTACTGTAGTTAAACCCGGCGATAAGATGCAGGCTAAGATTCTTAAAGTTAACGATGGTGAGGGCCAAGTCGCCTTAACCTATAAGCGTCTTGCGGCAGAAAAGGGTAATAAGAGATTAGAAGAAGCTTTTAACAACAAAGAAGTCCTCACCGCGAATGTTGCAGCCGTATTAAACGGAGGCTTAAGCGTTATTATCGATGAAGCCAGAGTATTTATACCTGCAAGTCTGATTTCAGACAGTTATGAGAAGGATTTATCAAAATATGCAGGTCAGAAAATTGATTTTGTTATAACAGAATTTAATCCGAGAAAAAGAAGAATCATTGGTGACCGCAAGCAATTAATCGTTGCTGAGAGAGAAACCATGAAGAAAGAATTATTCGATAAAATCAAAGTCGGCATGACTGTCGAGGGCACTGTAAAGAATATTACAGATTTCGGTGCGTTTATTGATTTGGGAGGCGCTGACGGACTTCTTCATATTTCAGAGATGTCCTGGGGCCGTGTAGAAAATCCTAAAAAGTTATTTAAGGTTGGCGATAGTGTAAAGACCTTTATCAAGGATATTCAGGGAGACAAAATTGCTCTCAGTTTAAAGTTTGATGACCAGAATCCATGGATTACCGCAGAAGAAAAATATGCTGCCGGCAATATTGTAACAGGAACGGTTGCCCGTATGACAGATTTTGGTGCGTTTGTTGAGCTGGAGCCGGGAATCGACGCTCTGCTTCATGTATCCCAGATATCGAAGGAGCATATTGAAAAGCCGTCGAATGTTCTTTCAATCAGACAGGAGATAACGGCGAAGGTTGTTGAATTCAATAAAGAGGAAAGAAAAATCAGCTTAAGCATTAAGGCGATTGATGGCCCTGAGGATGAGGCGGAGACCCCGGAACAGGAAGCTGCCCCTGAAGCAGTGGCAGAACCAGTTGAAACACCCGCAGAAGAAGTGGTGGAAGCTCCTGCAGAAGAGAATCCTGCTGATGAAGCTTAATATCATTTATGGAGTATACAGATAATAAAGGGGATACTGATGTGCTGGGAAGCTACGAAGTATTTAAGGAATCGATTTATCAGCTGTCAAAAATCGATTTGAATTCATATAAAGAACGGCAAATGAAACGCCGCATTGATTCATTAATCTCAAAGCATGGCATTACCTCCTATGATAATTATGTAAAGGCATTAAAGTCCGAAACACCTTTATACGATGAATTTATTAACTATATTACAATTAATGTATCAGAATTTTATCGTAATCCGGAACAGTGGAAAGTTTTGGAGCAGGATGTTTTGCCTTATCTCTTTAATTGCTTTGGAAAAGAATTAAAGATTTGGAGTGCTGCGTGTTCGACGGGAGATGAGCCTTATTCTCTTGTAATGCTTCTGTCAAAGTATCTTCCTTTAAACAAGATAAAGATACTGGCGACAGATATCGACCAATTAGTAATGGAAAAAGCAAAAATCGGTATGTATAATAAAAAAAGTCTCAAGGATCTTCCGGAAGAATTTATTATGAAGTATTTTAAACCGGTAGATGATAAGGTCTTGCAGATATCCGGTGAGATAAAGGACTGCGTTGAATTTAGGCGGCATGATTTGCTTAGGGATACATACCCTTCCGATTGTGACCTCATTGTATGCCGCAATGTACTTATATACTTTACAGACGAAGCAAAGAACCGTATCTATAATAATTTTAATAAATCATTAAAAAACAACGGAGTTTTATTCGTAGGAAGTACGGAGCAGATGCTTCAGGCAAGCCAGCTGGGATATCGAAGCTTAAAATCATTCTTTTACGTAAAACAATAATCATGTATGAAGGTTTTTCAAAATTATACTAGGGTGCATAGGTATAACTACACCGGTATAAGTACATCCGCTATGATTTGTAATCGGGCAAAATGTCCGTCTTGTATTTTGCAAATCACAGTATATGTGCTTCTGACGGTGCAGGATGGTTATACCGGTGTGCCCTATCTGTTTTAGGTCACCCTCAATGTCAGGAGCAACATATAAAATTATATATTGATTTTTCATATGATATCGAGTATATTGGTTTATAGATTAGCCAAGAGATACATATTTCAACGGTTTTACTTGGTTAATATCAGTACAAAGCATGATTATATGCAGACAGGAGTGAATATGCAAAAAGCGATTACAATTGCAGTTGATGCAATGGGAGGCGATAATGCTCCTAAGGAAATTGTAAAGGGTGCTGTTCTTGCTATACAGGACAAAAAAGATATTAAAGTTATTCTTGTTGGCAAAGAAAATGTAATTTCACAGGAACTTAGTGGATATGATTATGATAAGGAGCGAATAATTATTGCGAATGCTGAGGATATTATTTCGAATAATGAGGCTCCGGTAATCGCTATCCGCCGCAAAAAGAATTCCTCTATTGTTGTTGCATTGAATCTTGTAAAGAATGGTGAGGCGGATGCATTTGTATCTGCAGGCAGCACAGGTGCAGTTTTAGCAGGAGGACAGTTGGTTATAGGGAGAATTAAAGGTGTGGAACGTCCGCCCCTTGCTCCGGTTATCCCTACAATTGCTGGTGCTTCTTTACTGATAGACTGTGGTGCGAATGTTGATGCACGGCCGACACACCTGGTGCAATTTGCTAAGATGGGCTCCATTTATATGGAGAATGTAATGGGGATAAAGAATCCAAGAGTAGCAATTGTTAATATTGGAGCAGAAGAGGAAAAAGGAAATGCCTTGGTTAAAGAGACCTTTCCTCTTTTGAAAGAGTTAACCGATATTAATTTTATCGGAAGTATCGAGGCAAGAGATATTCCTTATGGCTATGCAGATGTAATTGTCTGTGAAGCCTTCGTAGGAAATGTTATACTAAAGCTTTATGAAGGACTTGGCATGGCTCTTACGAAGAAGATAAAAGAAGGACTTATGAGTACAACCAAGAGTAAAATCGGTGCCCTTTTAAGCAAATCCGCTTTAAAGAATACATTGAAGGATTTTGATTATTCTCAGTACGGAGGAGCACCCTTACTGGGTCTGAAGGGGTTGGTAGTTAAAACCCATGGAAGCTCTAAAAGCAATGAAATCAGAAACTCAATTCTGCAATGTGTAACCTTTACCGAACAGAAAATCAAAGAAAAAATCGAAGAAAACTTAAAACAAAACGAATAAATATTTAAAGAAGGGTGAATGATTATGGAATTTGAAAAGCTGCAAAAAATTATTAGCGAGGTATTAAATGTAGATACCGATGAGATAACGATGGAGACTACATTTGTGGATGACCTTGGAGCTGATTCTCTTGATTTATTCCAGATTATTATGGGCATCGAAGAGGAATTTGATATTGAAATTGCAAATGAAGAAGCAGAAAATATTTTAACTGTTGGTGATGCCGTAGAACAAATCAAGGGTGCAATAAATTAATTTTACGATTAAATATTAATGTAAGTGCTGTGTAGCTCCTGCGTTTAAAACTTCAAGAGTTACACGGCACTTTTTAACACATCAAAGGAGGAACATGTAATGAACATAATTAACAAGTCTGGTGCCTCCCTTTCCGCATTGGAGCAGAGAATAGGTTATCTCTTTAAAAATGAGAAATTACTATTCAAGGCCTTAACGCACAGCTCCTATGCCAACGAAATGAATATCCACAAGGAAAACAATAATGAACGGCTGGAGTTCCTTGGAGATGCCGTACTGGAGCTTGTGACCAGTGAATATGTATATCGTGCCCATGAGGATTTGGCAGAGGGAGACTTGACAAAATTAAGAGCCAGCATTGTCTGTGAACAGACACTGTCATCCTGTGCAAAGGATATGAATATAGGAGAATACCTGCTTTTGGGCAAAGGGGAAGATTCATCAGGAGGAAGGCTCAGAGAATCCATACTTTCGGATGCTTTAGAGGCCATCATCGGAGCTATCTACCTTGACGGTGGTTTTACTAATGCAAAAGAGTTCATACACAACAATATTCTTACCAGTGTAGAGCAAAAGCAACTCTTTTTCGATAGCAAGACTATCTTACAGGAAATCGTACAAAACCATAAGAAAAAAATCCGATATAAGCTGATATCTGAAGAAGGTCCTGACCATAATAAATCCTTTACCATGGCACTGTATATCGGGAACGAGAAGATTAGCTGCGGGGTAGGAAAAAGCAAGAAGGCTGCGGAGCAGGAGGCAGCGCTGCAGGCTATAAAAAAATTGCAGAATTCAAGCGATGAGTGACAGCATGTCACTCATCATTCTTGAATAGAAAAGTTCGCAAGCGAAACGCTTTTTATATTAATTGGATGGGAGATATTTGAATGTATCTAAAAAGTATAGAAGTACATGGCTTTAAATCCTTTGCAAATAAAATGCTCTTGGAATTTAATAGTGGTATTACCTCGATTGTAGGGCCAAACGGCAGCGGAAAAAGCAATATTGCCGATGCTGTCCGCTGGGTTCTGGGAGAACAAAGTGCAAAGCAGCTTAGGGGCTCGAAGATGGAAGATGTTATCTTCTCCGGTACAGAGATGAGAAAGCCTCTGGGCTATGCTTATGTAACCCTTACCATGGATAATTCAGACCATAAGCTTTCGATTGAATATGAGGAGGTAACGGTAACAAGAAGAGTGTACCGCTCCGGAGAAAGTGAATATATGATTAACGGTGCTTCCTGCCGTTTGAAGGATATTCAGGAACTATTCATGGACACGGGTATCGGTAAGGAAGGCTATTCCATCATCGGTCAGGGTCAGATTGATAAGATACTAAGCGGAAAGCCGGAGGATAGAAGAGAATTATTTGACGAGGCAGCCGGTATCGTAAAGTTCAAGCGAAGGAAGTATGCTGCGGAGAAGAACCTGGAGGAAGAGAGGCTAAATCTTTCAAGAGTATCCGACATTATCTCTGAAATTGAAAGGCAGCTGGGACCTTTGGAAAAGCAGTCGGAAACAGCGAAGGTATACCTGAAATACAAAGAGGAATTAAAGGACCTTGAGGTGTCTTTGTTCTTAAAGGAATACGATAAGATTCATAATTCCAAGGAGGATATCCAAACCAAGCTGGAGATTGCCACCGGGGATATGGAGGCCACTCAAAAAGAATATGAGAATACCAAAGATGAATACAAAAAATTAGAACAGCAGCTGGAAGAATATGACGCAGTTATAGAGGCTGACAAGGCATCCTATAATGAACTGCTTTTAAGCAAGGAGAAGGCAGAGGGCGAAATAAAGGTTCTGAACGAGCAGATTAATTCGCTGCTTCATAATGATGAATATTATCAGGAAAGAATTCATTCCAGTGAGCAGGAAATTCTTATTAAGAAGACAGAGGAACAGGAATATCTTGCAGAAAAAGAAGAAATTGATGTTAAAATCTCTCAGATAGATGATAAACTTAGCAATGCCCTGGCAGAGCTGGAGAGAATCAGGGAAAATATAGCGAAATACACGAAAGAGATTGAGACATGCAGCAACAGCATATTTGAATATCTGAATATGAATTCCGGCATAAAAAGCAATATTCAGCGATATGAAACCATGCTGGAGCAAAATTCAATCAGAAAAGCCCAGCTCAATCAGAAAATCCTGAAAAGCAAAAGTGAAGATGACCTTCATGAGGAGGAGATAAGCCGGTGCAGAGAGAATCTGAAAAATATCTCGGATGAAATTCTTAGCCATACGGATGAGAGTGAAAGTGCTGAGAAAGCCATCCTGGACACAGAGAATCATATCGGCCAGATATCCCTCCGGTTAAATGAGCTGCAGAGACAATATCATATTGAAAAATCCAGACTGGAATCTTTAATAAATCTGACAGAAAGATATGAAGGATATGGCAACAGCATTAAGCGGGTGATGGAGCAAAAGGCAGATACACCGGGGATTGTTGGTGTGGTGGCTGACATCATTCATACGGTTAAAGAGTATGAAACAGCCATCGAGACAGCTTTGGGCCAGACGATACAGAACATTGTAACAACGGACGAGGATACGGCGAAGAAGCTGATTGGATATCTCAAGAAGAACAAATACGGAAGGGCAACCTTTCTGCCCCTTACCAATATAAGTGCGGGAAAGGGATTACATAATCAGGCCGTATTGAAGGAAAACGGAGTGATAGGCGTTGCCAGCCAGCTTGTCAATGCCGACAGCAAATATAATGAATTAATCGATTACCTTCTTGGCAGAATAATCGTTGTTGATAATATTGACAATGCGGCTGTTATTGCGAAAAAATATAATTACAGTCTTAGAATTGTAACCAGGGAAGGTGAGTATCTGACCCCGGGAGGCTCTATCTCAGGCGGAGCTTATAAGAATGTAAGCAATTTGCTGGGCAGACGCAGAGAAATCGATGCCTTGGATGCAATGATTAAAAAGCTGGATAAGCAGGGCAAGGAGCTTGCTCTGAACCTGGAAAATGAGAATACGAAGAAAGCAGCCCTGGCTGCCCGTCTTAGTGAAATAAAACGACTTCTTCAAGAAAAATATTTATTGCAAAATACCGCAAAAATCAATTTGGAACAGGCAATTTCTAAAAAGAATGAGGCGGAATCCGTATACAAGGATTATATAAAGGAACTGGAAGAAATCGAGCATCAATCGGTTGATTTAAAACAAAATCTTGAGAAATTAAATGAGTCCTTATCGGACAACCTTAATAAAAACACGCAGACAGAGCAAAAAATCGAGGAGCTTAACCAGCTTCTTTCAAAGGAAAGAGAAGCCGAAGGTCTTGCCGGTGAAAAAGCCTCCTCCTTTAAAATGGAATTATCCAATCTTGAACAAAGCAACCATTTTATTATGGAGAATGTCCGAAGAGTAAAGAAAGAGATTGAAAAATTATATGATGATGAAACAGCTGTCAAAGCGGACATGCAGAAGGCTTATGATACGGTTCAGGAGAAGAAGCAGTATATCAGTCAGACCGAAGCAGCAATAAAAGCAACGATAGAATCCTTATCCGGCCTGAATGAAAAGATACAGACACAGACAAAGGAACGAGAGAATATAACAAGGATTCATAAGAATTTCTTTGAAAAGAGAGATGAATTATCTGTAAAGATTCATAATCTTGACAAGGAATGCCTAAGACTTACCGGTCAGATGGAAAAGCTTACAGAGCAGCTTGATAATCAGATGAATTACATGTGGGAGGAATATGGATTAACGCTTACTACGGCTGTAGAATATGTTGGTGATAGAGAAATCAGCCAAAGCAGCGCCAAAAAATCCATACAGGAAATCCGGGCTAAGATAAAGGAACTTGGCGATGTAAACGTCAATGCCATCGAAGATTTCAAGACCCTGTCCGAGCGTTATGATTTCCTCACGGTACAGCGGGAGGATTTGATGAAGGCAGAAGAGACGCTTATGGATATTATCAGAGAATTGGATATCGAGATGAAGCTGCAGTTTGAAAAGCAGTTTGAGGCCATTAATCAGCAGTTTGACCTGGTGTTCAAGGAATTATTCGGCGGCGGAAAAGCGGACCTTGAGCTTACGGATAACGAGGATGTTCTGGAAGCCGGAATACGGATAAATGCACAGCCTCCGGGTAAAAAGCTTCA
>JAEZXP010000102.1 GCA_023419655.1 Bacillota bacterium
GCAAAGTACGGCTACCTCCGGGAGGTGGATGATTTGATTCATGATTTAACCAGCTCGCTTAAAATATATGATACGGACAATGAGAAACCGGGCTTCTTCGTACTGCATTCATATCAGATGATTCCTGCGGAGATTGATTTGCTGTATACAGTGGCAAGGGTTGTATTTGATAATGAAAATGGGATATCTTTTAAGGATGTACAGGAAAAACTAAAAGCCTATTCGGAGGAATAACTGTGAGGTACCGATACAACAGGAAGGAGGGCAAGCGTGGAATCTGGAGCAAATGGGCAGTATGAATTTTTTAATGGATATGGCGGTTTTATCAAGGAGGGCAAAGAATATGAAATTCGCCTTGAGAATGGAGTCAGGCCGCCGGCTCCATGGATTAATGTAATCGCGAATAAGAGGTTTGGCTTCCACATATCCGAGTCAGGAGCAGGCTTTACCTGGTCAAATAACAGCAGAGAAAATAAGCTGACTCCCTGGTCAAATGATCCGGTCAGTGACCCTGCAACGGAGGCAATCTATGTGATTGACGAGGTGACCGGTGAAGTTATGACACCGACATCCTTGGGAAGAACAGACCGTGGAACTTATCGGGTACGTCATGGCTTTGGATATTCCGTATTTTTGCATGAGGAAAACGGGATTGAACAAGAGCTGAAAGTATTCACCCCTTTGGAAGAACCATTAAAGATATGGGCGTTAAAGATTACAAACAGAACAGATAAAACAAAATATCTGGGCCTTACCTATTATGTTGAGTGGGTGCTGGGAACCCAGAGAGAGCATACGAATCCATATATTGTAACCAGCTATAACAACGAGCATGAATACCTCAGCGCTAAAAATGTATATACTTCCAATTTCAAGGACAGCCTTGCCTTTTTGTTCTCCAGTGAAATGATTACCGGATATACCGCAGACAGGCAGGAATTTCTCGGACTGAGAGGCCATGTCACAAGACCGAAAGGATTAGGCAGAAAATTATCCTGCCGTACCGGAGCCGGTTATGATTCCTGCGGGGCTATCCATGTTCCGATTGCAGTAAGCGCAGGTGAAGCACGAACGATTTTATTCTGCCTGGGACAAAGCAATGACCAGGAGGAAATAGGCAGAATCTGCCGAAAATACCGGAATGTTCATCAGGCAGAAGCAGAATTAAAAAAGATTGGGGAGTACTGGGAGACGCTTCTTGGCAAAGTCAGAGTGAGCACCAGAGACCGGTCTATCAATATCCTGGTTAACGGATGGCTGCTGTACCAGACGATTTCATGCAGAATCAATGCCCGTGCGGCGTTCTACCAATGCGGCGGTGCATATGGATACCGGGACCAGCTTCAGGATACGCTGGCGCTTACCCTTACGGAGCCGGAAGCATTGAAGAGGCAGATTCTTATTGCCTGTGGCAGGCAGTTTGAGGAAGGGGATGTACAGCATTGGTGGCATCCGCCGTCAGGGGTAGGAGTCCGTACCAGAATTACAGACGATTTATTATGGCTGCCTTATACAACTGCAGCCTACATCAGAGCCACCGGTGATTACACCATACTGGATGAGAAAATCCCCTATATTAAGGGACCGGTCCTAAGCGAAGAGCAGCAGGAAATCATGTTTACACCTGAACAATCCGAGCTGTCGGAATCCGTTTATGAACATTGCAAGAAAACGATAGCGATTACACGGATGGGAGCAAGGGGACTGCCGTTAATGGGCGGAGGTGACTGGAATGACGGAATGAATGAGGTGGGTAAGGAGGGCAGAGGAGAAAGTGTATGGCTGGCATGGTTTTTTTATACGCTGCTGGGGGATTTTCTTCCCGTCTGCCGGCAGATTGGAGATTATGATTATGCTGCCAGTCTGGAGCAAATAAGGCAATCCCTTATAGAAAGTATAGAGGAGCATGCATGGGACGGAAAATGGTATCTCAGAGCCTTTTATGATGATGGGACGAAGCTGGGCTCCAGTGAGAATGATGAATGCATGATTGATTCCATCAGCCAATCATGGAGTGTGATTTCAAAGGGAGCAGATAAGGAAAGGGCATTGACGGCTATGAAGTCGGCATGGCATCATCTGATACTTGAAGAAACAGGGATTTCGTTGCTGCTGACACCTCCCTTTAGCAAAACAAATAAGAACCCGGGATATATTAAAAATTATCTTCCCGGGGTGCGGGAAAATGGAGGACAATATACCCATGCCGCCGCCTGGTTAGCGATAGCAACAGCTATAATCGGCAATTATGATATGGCATATAAGCTTTTTAAACTTCTGAATCCGATACTGCTTACTCAGGATGAGAAAAAAGTTCAGCGATATGAGAGGGAGCCATATGTTATGTCCGCCGATATCTCGCCCACACCCCCTTATGCAGGCAGAGGAGGCTGGAGCTGGTATACAGGCTCCGCCGGATGGATGTATCAGGGACTGGGGCATTGGTTTTTGGGCATAAGGAAGGAGGAGGACGAGCTGATTATCGACCCTGCAACACCGGCTGATTTCGGCGAGTATTCCGTAACATATCATTATGGTGCCTCATGTTATGAAATCCATGTAGTAAGCAGAGATAAGAGCATGGAGCCGGTTACAGAACTGAAAGTGGATGGCAGAAGGGTACAGGGGAACCGGCTGAAGCTGGTGGATGACGGAAAGCGCCATGTAATAACAGCATAATTGAAATCGAAAAACGAAGACATCAGGAATAATAAAGCTGGTCCTTGTATAATCATTTTCTGAAAGAGTTAAGGCTGAAGGTGAAAATGAATCATATAGGGACCAATTCTATTGAAACAATACGTCTGATACTTCGCCGGTTTGGGCTGCAGGACACCTTTGATATGTATAAGAACTGGGCAAGTGATAAGGATACCTTAAAATATCTTCCATGGGGGCCGCATCATGATATCAATGTTACGCAGAGGCGCATATTAAGCTGGATAGATAATTATAAACATCCGGATGTATATAACTGGGCCATATACTTAAAGTCGGATAAAGAGGTTATAGGTTCCATAAGCGTCGAGTTGTCCAACGATAAGGACAAAAGCTGCGAGATAGGATACTGCATAGGTAAAAACTTTTGGGGAAGGGGAATCATGCCGGAGGCGGTATGCGCAGTTATGCACTATCTGTTTTGCGAGGTAGGTTACGATAAAATTATTGCAAAGCATGATGTATTGAATGAGGCATCCGGAAGGGTTATGCAAAAAGCCGGAATGCAATTTGAAGAAATCATATACGGTGTCGGACACAGACGGGACGGCAGCATATACGATGTTAAGGTATATAAAAAAGAGAAAACAAAAGGTTTTTAAGGAATTGAAATTTTACTCTATTTGTTTTATAATTCTTAATAAAGGAGGATATAAAACAATGAAAGTATATTGAAATTTTACTCTATTTGTTTTATAATTCATTCATGAAATCACAAGATGAAAAGACAGCAAAAAGTTGTTATTGCATAATTTGGATAAGAAAGCAGGGTACATAAGAATAATATGAAAGAAGGGATTACTATGTTAAAAGAATTTAAGAAATTTGCTCTTCGAGGAAATATGATTGATTTGGCGGTTGGTATTATTATTGGAGGCGCTTTTAATTCCATTGTTAATTCCCTGGTTAATGATATTGTAATGCCTTTTTTCGGAGTATTTACAAAGAACATTAATTTCAGCAATTGGTTTTTTTCTCTGGACGGCGAGAGCTATGCATCGTTGCAGAAGGCGGAGGAAGCAGGAGCAGCGGTCGTAAAATACGGCCTGTTTCTCTCGAATATCTTAAACTTTATTATTATGGCGTTCGTTGTATTCCTAATCGTTAAATGGATTAACAAATTAAAGAAGCCGGAGGGGCCTGCAGCTCCCACAACAAAGAAATGCCCTTACTGCTATTCAGAAATACATATTGATGCAACAAAATGCTCTCATTGTACTTCTGACGTTGCAGAATAAGTTCTTAAAAAACAACTCCTTCAAACGGCGGGTGAATTATTCCCTGTTTGAAGGAGTTTTATTTTCTGTGGGTATTTGTCAGATAATTATATCTTGATTTAAATAGTACTATATAGTATTATACGATATAGGGAGGTGTAGATTTGATATCTGAAACAAATGGCGGTTTTTTGATTACTCAAATTAAGCAGGTCAGCGGAAGGATATTTGAAAAGCTGCTTTCCGGTGCAGGAGTGGATGCTTTTAATGGGGCGCAGGGGCGGATATTATATGTCCTATGGCAAAAGGACGATATCCCGATAGTGGAGCTGTCAAAGAAAACAGGACTTGCAAAGACGACGCTGACCAGTATGCTTGACCGTATGGAGGATGCAGGATTGATTTTACGTGTATTCGACAAATCGGACCGGAGGCAGACTCGCATTACGCTCACTGAACAAGCCCATTCGCTTAGTGGTGAGTACGACAAGGTATCTCAGGATATGAATAAAATTTATTATGCGGGATTTTCGGATGATGAAATTATTGCCTTCGAAAATACTCTGCGGCGTATTTTAAAAAATCTAAATGAGAGTGAGGGAGTATAAATGAAAAAATCAATGCCTGTTTCAAATGACTTTTGCCCGCAGACACTGTTTTTGTATGGAACCTATAAGGAGGATGGCACACCCAATTTCGGGCTGTTTTGCTGGTTCAGCTACATCTGGGATGCAGAACTGGGAGTCATGGCATGTATCGGAGGAGATAAGCTGACAAAGGACCGGATACATGCAACGAAAATCTTCTCCGCCAATCTTGTTACCGAATCAATCCTCCCGCTTGCGGACTATTTTGGTAACACGGACGGATATTCGGCGGACAAAATGAATGTTGCGGCTGGAATAACAAGAGGCTCTGTTTTGGATGTTCCGGTATTGGATGACAGCCCTTTGTCTTTTGAGCTTGAGGTATCACAATCCTTTCCCCTTGATGATGG
>JAEZXP010000268.1 GCA_023419655.1 Bacillota bacterium
CCCAGAATAATGCCATATATTGTTGAGATATATGGGTTTGCAGTAATAGGACATGCGCCGCTGGCGCAGCCGATTAACCGATATAGCACAAAGTATCCCAATAAACCTCCTGCCAGAGCGCCTATAATATAGCGAATCATAATGATATCATCCCCTTTTGTTTTCATATTTCAGGTTATTTTTATTAGATTATATACCATATCTCTCTTTTCGTCTGTAATTTTGTCACGGAAAAGATTATTTGAAAGTTATGCCAATAATCTTGTAAAAAAGCTACTCAAGATATACAATTATAATAAATTATGATAAGGGGGTTCGATTTGAATGGGTACATTTAATACCAACAGTATAGTTCTCTTTGTTTTGGCAGGAATGGTTGTGGCTTTTGTTCTGTGCCAGGCAATATTTTTTCTTGTGAAGGCATGGAATAGAGCCAAAGAACTGGGGATTTCCAGTGCCACTTTAAAAAGGGTCGTAAAAGGAAGTGCGGTATTTACAATAGCGCCTGCAGTCTCAATCATCTTAGGGGTAATTACCTTATCCAAGTTTTTGGGGCTTCCTCTCCCCTGGTTAAGATTAAGTGTTCTGGGGGCATTAACCTATGAATTACCTGCCGCAACGACGACGGCAAATGCTTTGGACATATCGGTTTCTGCAAATGTAACGAATCCGGTGGCCTATTCTACGATTGCCTGGGTTATGACGTTAGGCATCATGTCGGGACTAATCATCATTACCTTTTTCTCAAAGAAGATTCATACCGGATTAGACAGAATTCAAAGTAAAGATAAAAAATGGAGCGAGATATTTAATGCATCACTATTTATGGGTATGATATCTGCATTTTTAGGTATGATTTTTTCCAATATCACAATCGGTATTGCAGGATGGACGCCTGTTTTCATCATGATAATATCATCCATCATTATGCTGATTTGCGGTTATTTTATTAAAGTTCACAAAGTAAAATGGCTTGAAGACTATGCTTTGTCCATTAGCATGCTGGTATCAATGGGGTTATCCATTCCGATTACAAATTGGTTGGCTTAAGGAGGGATTGAATAATGGCTAAGAATAAATCTTACAGTGAAAAAATACATACCTGGGGTAAAATATGGGGCGTACTGGCAATCTTGATGTTTATGTTTTATCCGGCGGTTGTCAGCATATATTATTCAGCATGGCCTGAATTAGGAACATTTCTAAAAGGACTTCTCGGCGTAGTTCCGGTATTCTGGCTGGTTGGTGCAATCGAAGCCTTTACTTATGCGCCCATGTTGGGTGCCGGAGGTGCTTATTTAGGATTTGTTACGGGTAATTTAACAAATCTCAAGGTTCCATGTGCACTAAATGCGATGGAGGTAGCGAAAGTAAAATCAGGTACAGAGGAAGCGGAGGTTATTTCAACGATATCCATTGCGGTTTCATCGATTACCACGATTATCATTATTTTTGCCGGTGTATTGCTTTTGGCACCGCTGCAGCCTATTCTTGAATCGGAAGTACTTGCTCCTGCTTTCGATAATATACTTCCCGCGTTATTTGGTGGTTTGGCCGTTGTATTTGTATCAAGGAACTGGAAGATAGCAATGGCACCTTTGATTTTTATGTTAATCTTATTTATTATATTTCCGGCACTTTCCTCATCCGTGAGTATTATGGTTCCGGTAGGGGTTATTATTGCACTTAGTGCATCGAGAATTTTATACAAAAAGGGTCACTTATAGATGCCGCTGAAAGGGGTTGCTGTCTATGGTTGTGTTTTTGGTAATTGCAATCGTTCTTTTGATAGCTGTACTAATGGTAAGAGCAATACGGTTTAAGCCATTGGAAGAAAAAGAATATGAAGTGTTTCGTGTTCAACTGGATACGGATGAAATTGTGAGCCGGTTTTCAGAGATGATTCGGTGTAAAACGATATCCTATAAGGACACTTCTTTAGAAGATAAGAAGGAATTTGAGAAATTCAGAGAATTATTAGCTCAAAGATATCCGAAGGTGAACGCGAATTGTGCGCTGCATTACATCGGAAGAACCGGAGTTTTATATCGTTGGAAAGGAAAAAACAGTGATAAGCCAATCGTATTAATGGCTCATTATGATGTTGTACCGGTAAATAGCAGCCAATGGGACCGGGAGCCTTTTTCTGCCTATGTTGAGGACGGCGTTATCTGGGGAAGAGGCACGTTAGACACAAAGGGGACATTGTGCGGCATTATGGAAGCAGCTGAAAAGTTAATGTCCGATGGTTTTACGCCTGAGAATGATATCTATCTATCCTTTTCCGGAGAAGAGGAAACCAATGGTCCCAGTGCAGGTGAGATTGTTAAGTTTTTAAAAGAAAATGACATAAAGCCTTATATGGTATTGGATGAAGGAGGGGCAATTGTTCAAGGGGCTATACCGGGTGTAAAGGAGCGGTGTGCATTAATCGGTACCGGAGAAAAAGGCAAAGTTCATCTAAGACTTTCCACGGAAGGTCAAGGCGGACACGCCTCATCACCGCCGCCGGTTAGCCCGGTTGGAAGACTGGCAAGAGGTGTGACCCATATTGAAAAGAATCCTTTTAAATTTCATATATCCAGGCCGGTAGAAGAAATGTTTAGGGTTTTAGGAAGGTATTCATCCTTTGGCTTGAGAATTGTATTTGCAAATCTTAAGTTTTTTAGCCCATTATTAAATCTTTTAGCGAAAAAGACCGGCGGAGAATTGAATGCCCTTTTTAGAACGACGATTGCCTTTACGAAGATGAAAGGCAGTGAGGCGATTAATGTTTTCCCGCCCTATGCCAGTGTTGAAGGGGACATACGATTAATGGAAGGGGATACGGGCGAGACCATCATCGAAGGGTTAAAGAAAAGAATAAGGGATGATAAAGTATCCATAGAATTACTGGATATCATTCCTGTGAAGTCTTTTTCTGATACGAATACAGACGGCTGGGAAAAGCTTAAAGTCTCGATTAAAGAGATTTGGGGGGAGGTATTGGTTTCCCCTTATCTCATGATTGCTTGCAGTGATTCAAGGCATTTTACGGACATCTGTGAAAATGTGTACCGGTTCTCTGCAATGGAATTAAGTAATGATGAAAGAAAACTGATTCATGGCAACAATGAAAGAATACCCATTGATAAATTGATGAAGACGGTTATGTTCTATGTTAATTTAATACAGAAATTTTAATCTAAGCTTCATATCCGAAAACCGTAATTTGATTTTTACCTGCCATGCAGATTTCAATTTCTATAGCATCCAACTGCACGGTATTTCCAAGGCCCAGACCGGTATGGCTTCCGACAAAGGATGTTTGCAGATTATTGATTACTTCCCAAGGGTCCGATGCTCCCCGTACTACATCGGTAATATCATGTTCAATTGGGTTGATTAAATAATTTGCAGACCCAATAATCGACAGGCTTATTGCCTGCAATTGAATCCAATTCACCTGGGTATTCGGCCGCCAATAAAGAATCATGGAACTAACACCTACAGCAAGAGTTAGATTAAGGCGGCAATAATATTTTATAATAACCTGCTCAATCTCCAGAGACTGGTATTGTATTGGTAACATATTATATCCTAAGATAAGTCTTCCCCCGGTTTGATTAAGCAGGGCTGAGCTTAGAGAAGCCAGTGTCCCGTTGGAAAGCCCGATGGTATTATTAACATTCGTGAAATCACTTCTGCCGTTATAGGCAGCTTGAGCAGCGGTTACAGCACCCGAAACGTTACATGATATTTCCTCATCCGAAGTACTCAACATAAGAGAATTACCGGTGGTAAGCTTGAAGGCTGAGGGAAAGGCCTGGCTTACAGTACAAAAGGGTTCCGTTATTCTTAGAGATAAAACATTGATATCCTCATCACTTAATA
>JAEZXP010000136.1 GCA_023419655.1 Bacillota bacterium
GACCTTACCTTATGCAGAAGAGTTTATTTTAGTTAAAGGATAGAAAAGCATATGTTTGATGATTATTATTTAAAGTATATAGGCAGTGATGATAAAACATTAATAAACGGCTGCATGGTATATAAAGCAGAAAACAGAGATATACCTCTTAATAATAGATTTATCTATAGGATAATAATTACTGACTTTCGAGGGATTCGTACGATTTCTGTATCTCCGAATATATCGGATAATTTGATATATGATATTTGTAATGATATTAAAGATAAAGCCTTTGAAGATATACTACAATCAGGACCACTGCATAGATTGCCAGAGAACTTTTGTATAGAACAATACATAAGTGTAAAGCAGAAGGTATAGAACCCATATATTTAGTGGATTCTCAAAACATTGCTTCAATAAAACTTGCACAGTCGGTGGAATTTAAGATAATGCAAGATGAAATAGTTGGATGTGAAGTATTAAGCTAAGGAGCCTTTGCATGATATACCAGAATGATTGCTACCTTATTAATTATAATGAAAATGACAAAGCATATATAACGGATATTATAGATGCTATTAATGAGAATTTAAAACGTATAATGGATTTTTTTGAATTACAGGATTTTAAGTATAAAAAGGTAATTAACATTTGGAATGATATAGGGGCATACAAGCATTACATAGAGCAATACGTTGATGAATATCAGGACTGGATGGTAGCAGATACATTCGATAAAAATATAAATATTTTATCACTGGATTTATACTTGGATAGCTTTCATAATGACAGAACCCTCACAGATTATTGCAAGATAATAATTCATGAATTGGTACATTCGTGTCAGCAAGAAGTTAATCCCATATCAAACAATGTTGAATGGTTTTGGGAGGCTCTGGCTACTAATCTGGCAAATCAGGATTTGAAGATGGTTAACATTATATGCTCAAAAGAAGAGCTAATGAATAATTTTGTTAAGCTTAGAGATGCTTATTCAGTTTCATATAAGATTGGACAATATATGTTAAAGCATTTTACGAAAGAACAGATATTGCAGTATGTCAAGAACCCAAATTTATTAATAGATGATATGGACGCAATATTAAAAAATATAAAATGATGATATAATGTACTTCAACGTTTAAGATTGAGAGTGAAGGGTATAAGCATAGCACTGAGAAAATAATAAGAGGGGGCTGATACAATGAATCATGTAGGTACGGTTAGTATTGAAACGAAAAGATTACTGCTTAGGAGATATACAGAAGATGATGTACAGGCAGTCTTTAGGAACTGGACGAATGATGACAGAACCACAGAATTTTTGAGATGGCCTACTCATAAGACGATTGAAACCACAGAAAAAGTGTTAGGAGATTGGATTGATTCCTATAAAAATAAAGACTTCTATCAATGGGCTATTGTATTAAAAGAAAATGGTAATGAACCTATAGGTTCAATCGGCGTTGTGGATAAGAATGACAGACTGGATATTGTGCATATCGGCTATTGCCTTGGAAGCAGATGGTGGAATCAGGGTATTACAAGTGAGGCGTTTTCCGGAATTATTCCTTTTCTTTTTGATGAGGTAAAAGCAAATCGTATCGAAGCGCAGTGCGACCCGAATAATATTTACTCAGGAAAGGTTATGGAAAAATGCGGATTAAAATATGAGGGTACGATGAGACAATCGGATTATAGTAATAAAGGTATTGTAGATGCGTCGATGTATAGTCTTTTGGCCGGCGATTATTATGCTGCACAATAAAAGAGGGAAATATGGATATAAAAGTATTGACGGATTATTGTAAGAGTAAGCACAAATCATATATTGATTATCCCTTCGGAGATATTCCTATCTGCTTCAAATTAAACGGGAAGATTTTTGCACAGATTTATCCGAATAAAGAGGATTATAAGATAACCCTAAAATGTGAGCCTCTAACAGGTGATTTTTACAGGCAGATATATCCCGGCATTGTGGTACGGGGATATCACTGTCCTCCGGTACAGCAGCCCTATTGGAATACAATCTATATAGACGAAATACCGGATGAAGAACTGCTGAATATGGTTGACCATGCATATGACTGTGTATTAAAAAGCTTTTCAAAGAAAAAACAAAGAGAAATAGAGCAAGAATTACCGAGCGAATAGGAAATAAAGAATTGGAGAATAACCATGAAGATTGTATCCGTTAGAGAAAATCCAACCTATAAAGAGAAAGCAATTAAATATTTTCAAAGTAAATGGGCGAGTAAGGAAAGTCTTAAGGTATATGATGACTGTATTACACATTGTATTACATCTTCAAATCCATTGCCCGGGTGGTATTTGCTTATAGATGATGAGACTATCATTGGATGTGCGGGACTTATTACCAATGATTTTATAAGCAGAATGGATTTATATCCCTGGCTTTGTGCCTTATATATTGAAGAAGACTATCGAGGAAATGAATACGGCTCTTTGCTTATGGATAAGGCGAAGAAAGATGCAAAAAGAGGAGGATTTTCTTCGTTGTATCTCTGTACGGACCATGTGGGCTATTACGAAAGGTATGGGTTTGATTATATAGGGCAAGGGTATCATCCTTGGGGTGAAAGCTCAAGAATCTATGAAATTAAATTATAAGAAAAACAGATTCGATAGTGAGGTATGTATATGAATGATGACAGAATGTATACAATTGATGTTCAGGGAATCGATATGTCAGGGCTTCGTCTGGATGGCAGGATTCTGGATATCGGCGGTGGCGGAGAGGGCATAGTAGGACAAGTATTAGGTGAAAAAGTCATATCAATAGATTCCAGAAGTGATGAGCTTAAAGAAGCTGCAGACGGACCGCTTAAAATAATGATGGATGCCTGTGATTTAAAGTTCCTGGATAATACCTTTGATGCAGCAACATCCTTTTTTACATTGATGTACATAGAAAAGCACTATCATCAAAAGGTTTTTGAGGAAATATACCGGGTATTAAAGGAGGAAGGAACTTTTATTATTTGGGACGTTGTCATTTCCAAATATCAAAATGAGGATAAGGATATATTCGTTGTACCGCTTGACATCAAATTAAAAGATAAGAATGTTACGACAGCCTATGGCGTAATGTGGAATCAGGCTGAACAGGATATGCATTACTATATGAAGCTGGGCAGGGAAGCAGGCTTTGAGGTTATTGAAAGCAAAGATAACAATCGTGTATATACTATAAAATTTAAGAAGTCAGATAAATCTCAAAGAGGTTAGACCGGTTATATGGGAAATAATACAAATACCCCTGACAAGAATCATGGTTTTCGGATTCTTGTCAGGGGATTTTATAAGATTAACAAAAGATTATTATTAATATAAGGCAGAGTTACGGCTTGTCGTTGTTTACATTGTTTCTGAGAGGGTAGCTTGAATTAAGTCATCATTGTCCAGCTTGGAGAGCTCCTTTACCTTATCCATGGACAAACCGGCAGCCTTTGCAAAACGTTCGCCGTATTCGGTGTCGGCAAGATAGCAATGAACGGCATGGCGGTACTTAATATTGACAGTACAGGGAGCGATATCGTCGGCGGTATTCTGAATCAGGATTTCCTTCTTATCTTCGGTAAGTACACGCCATAAATCACCTCCGGCGCGGAAACAGTCATCGGTCGGGTCATCCTTCGGGTCATACCGGTACATGGCTCCGTCCATATCCAATGGAGGTTCCATCACTTCCGGCTGTGCAGTCCAAACACCGTAGCTATTGGGGGTGTAAGCCGGAGCACCGCCATAGTTGCCGTCTGTACGCATAGCACCATCACGGTGATATTCGTTGACCTCGACTTTTGCACGATTAACCGGAATATGATTATGATTTACACCCAGGCGGTAACGCTGCGCATCGCCATAAGCGAATAGCCGTCCCTGTAAAAAACGGTCAGGTGAGAAGCCGATACCGGGAACAACATGGGCGGGAGTAAAGGCAGATTGTTCAACTTCTGCAAAATAGTTTTCGGGATTACGATTCAGCTCAAGCACCCCGACTTCAATCAGAGGATATTCAGC
>JAEZXP010000141.1 GCA_023419655.1 Bacillota bacterium
GAATATGTATATCCGGTTGAAAGAAATGGGTATGCCTATGAAATCGAAAAACTGTATGAGGCGATAAACAACGGAAAATTAGAATATGACCAGTGGACCCAGAAAGATACCATTCGTGTTTTGCATATCTGTGACCAAATAAGAAACGAATGGAAAAAATAAATGACAATCGATAGTGAGACAGAAAGGGGAATAAAGCTTATGAAAAAAATATTGCCGGTTGAGTATCCGCCGATAACGTCTTATATTTCAATTGCCCATATGCTGTCAGCGTTATGGCCATTAAAGGAAGTAATCATGCCCTGGTTTTGCCAGCAATACATACAACTGGCTTCCACGAAAAGATTTGGGCATTTTTATGACTGTGTATATGATGAGATGGTGCCTTTTCCGGTTAAATGTCCTTTTTTTGAAGTTCAGCTTCTGGATAAAAGAAGAATGCATAATTATCCGGAAAAGTTTTCAGAGTTTTTGGAATTTCATCTTTTAAAGGATTGCTATGTTGTAACCGGTGTAGACGAATATTATGTGAACTGTGCATGGAATTATCAGAAAAATCATTATGTACACCAGGCATTATTTTATGGGTGTGATACGAAGGAGAAAAAGTTCTTTCTCTCCGATTTCTTTGGAGATAAATATACGCAAACTGAAATCTCATATGAACAAATTGACGAAGGGGACCGGTACACGCCCAAGGAGCTTGATAAGTGGTTTCATGAGGTTTCAATCTTTAATTATTTAGAACGGCACGAGCCTTATCCTCTCAACATAGAATTGATGAAGCTGTTCATTCATGACTATATCAACAGCCGGGATAGCTTTCATAAAATTAATTTCAGCCGCTATAGAGAAGGTGACCACTATGAATATGGGCTGCAATACTATGATAATATGGCAATATTGATTGCCAACCAGAGGGAGCACATTGATATCCGGCCGTTTCATGTTTTATACGACCACAAAGTAGCGATGCTGATACGGTTAGAGTATCTATATCAGAATTCATTTTTTGACTCAGACACCTATAAGGGGTTATGCTTTGAAATGAACCAGCTAAAGAAAGAGAATTTTAACCTTAGGCAAATGGTATTAAAATATAATTTCAGACCGGAGAGGGTGAATTTAGACAGTATCATTCATAAATGCATGTCTTTGAAACAAAAAGAATACGATGCATTCTCTTTCCTGTTAAAAGCCTTGTCATAAATTCTATTAAAAGCCATTTTGTGACTTTCAAAAGTATAGTATGGTATAATCAAATTACTTGAATGAAACAAATTAAAATAATTGGGAGAGATTAAAATGGAAAAAATCATATGGGTTAGAAGCAATGGAAAAATAATAGGTGCAAAAGAAGATGACGGCTTGAGTATTGTCAATAAATATCTGGAGGAAGGCTGGAACGTTAAGCATATATCGGCATGTGCTATGGGGGATAGTATAAACGCAGGTCAGGCGTATATTGTTATTGAGAAAAAGTAAATCGTTGAAACTTGAACCGACGAATAAAAGGATTGCTTAAAATTCGTATAAATACTATAATTCTTGATATACCCAAAGAATGGATGCCGGAGAAAGGTATGGTATTTATATGAATATAGATATACTGGATTATATTAATGGTCTTGAAATTATTGATACACATGAGCATCTTATGCCCTTTGAGATGCAGAGAGAGTACAACGACATAATCAGTGAGTTTTTGACCCATTATTTTAGTGTGGACCTTGTAACCTCCGGACTGCCATTAAAGCTGCTCGACAAGGTACGCGGCAACGGGATGTCTGTCATGGAAAAATGGAATTGTATTGAAAAGTACTGGGAACGAAGCAGGTTTACAGGGTATGGACAATCGGTAACCTTAGCAGCGAGAGATATTTATGGCATAGATGAGATTAACAGAGACAGCATAGAAGAGCTTAACAGGCGTTATCTTGAAACCTTCAGCCAACAGCACTATCATAAAATACTCAAGGAAAAATCCAAAATAAAGGTCGCCATCCTTGACCGTTTTGGTGAAAGGGAATGTGACAAGGATTATTTTATTATGGCGAATTATATACATGGAATGGTCTACCCATCCGGCTATCAGGATATTGCCGGTCTCGAAAAGGAAACAGGAATCAGTATCAGCACACTGGATGATTATCTTCGCGCCTGCGAAAAGCAAATGGATAATTTTTTAAGGACCAGTAAAGTGCTGAAATGTGCTCTGGCCTATTCACGTTCATTAGACTTTGCCAGAACAAAAAAGCATGCTGCGGAAAAAGGCTTTACTCAGCTTATGGAGAATAAAAAGACCGGTAATGATTCCGATAGCTTTGAATGTGATATTGATTTTTCGAATTATATATTTAATTACATCCTTGACCTTGCACAGGAGCGGGATATGGTCATGCAGATACACACAGGAATACAGGAGGGCCATGGCAATATTCTGTCCAACAGTCATCCTGGCTTGCTAAACCGCATCTTTATGGATTACCCTGATATGAAATTTGATATCTTCCATATCGGTTATCCGTATCAAAGTGAGTTGGGGGTTATGTGCAAGATGTTTAAGAATGTATACATTGACATGTGCTGGGCACATATTGTGTCACCGGTTGCTTCAAGGAATATACTCAGTGAATGGCTGGAATTTTTGCCATATAATAAAATAAACGGCTTTGGAGGCGATTATTGCTTCATAGATGGTGTATACGGACATCAATATATAGCCCGCAGAAATATCGCCGAGGTGCTTTCCCAAAAGGTGGAGAGAGGTTTGTTCTCTGTCGGCAAAGCCTGTGAAATCGGCAAGGCAATTCTATATGATAATCCGGCAGCGTTGTTTGAAATAGAAAATTAAGTGATA